>CAZKZT010000622.1:0-1506 GCA_964557265.1 uncultured Hyphomicrobium sp. | reverse complement strand
CCGTGTTCGAGCTGTTCCCGATCCTGCAGGAGCGTCAAAGCCAGATCGCAGGCACAATGTCAGGCGGTCAACAGCAGATGCTGGCGATCGGCATGGCGCTGATGCACAACCCGCGCCTGATCATTCTCGATGAGCCGTCCATCGGACTTGCGCCGCTTCTGGTCGATCGCGTCATGAACGCCGTCGCGCAGATCAACAAGGAATTCGGCGTCTCGATCCTGATCGTCGAGCAGAACGTGCGCGCTGGCCTCTCGATCGCGGATCGCGTCGTGATCATGAAGACCGGAACCAAGGTCTACGATGGCGCCCCCGAACCGCTCAACGATCACGTCGAGCTGATGAAGTATTTCTAGACCGCCAACACCGCGGGAGACGCAGGCCATGACGGTTGCATCAACGCAGATCCCCGGCGTCTACAGGCGCCGCGTGGGCGACATCCTGGTGACCGCGATCGCCGACGGTTACCTCGACGGCAACGTCGACGTGCTGCGCAATATCCAGCCCGATGTCGCAAAGGAAATCCTGGCCGCCAATTTTCGGCCCGCCAGACGCACGTCCGTAAACACTTTCCTGATCCAATCAGCTGGCCGGACCGCGCTCGTCGACACCGGCTGCGGCACCTACATGCAGAAGTCCGCAGGCTCTCTGCTCGCGAACCTCGCGGCTGCGGGCGTCGCGCCTGGCGACATCGACACGGTTCTGCTCACGCACATCCATCCCGACCATTCAGCGGGCTTGACGGATCGCGCAACGGGGCAGGCGGTGTTCACGAAAGCTGAATTGGTTGTCCACGAAGCGGAGCCGAAGCACTGGCTCGATGACGGCAACCTCGCGCGCGCGAGCGAAGGTGAGCGTCCGTTGTTTTTCGAATGCGCCCGCGAGCAGCTCGCCGCCTACACGCAGCAGATGCGTCTGTTCACCAAGGGCGACGTGTTCCCCGGTGTCACGGCCATACCGCGGCCAGGCCACACGCCGGGACATACGACGTATCTGATCAGCTCGGGCAATGATCAGCTCCTGATCTGGGGCGACACGGTGCATGTCCCCGAGGTGCAGACGGAACGGCCAGAAGTCTGCATGTCTTTCGACGTCGATCCGGACCAGGCCGCAGCGTCACGCCGCGCCGTTTTCGACATGGCGGCCAGCGATGGCATCGCAATTGCCGGCATGCATGTCCATTTCCCGGCGTTCTCCCGCCTCGTGAAGCGCGGTTACGGCTACCAGCTTCTTCCGATCGCGTGGGAGCATACGTTGTAGATCAGGCGCACGGCGCAGGACGCGCCTCGGGGCCACACGCGCGAAGAACGCCGCCCCGCGCGGCGACTGTCCTGCCGAATGTTTTCTTCTAATAACAAGCTGATATGTGATATTTCTAAGTTTCACTATCAAGCGTGCGATGGCATCGCGCACCCAGTGCGTTGATCGATATTGGCCCTCCGTCGTCGCCCTCCCGGCCCCGCGACGAGTTGGCGGTATCTTTTCCCGCGCGCTTAGGTTACGTCGGCA
>CAZKZT010000621.1:0-1510 GCA_964557265.1 uncultured Hyphomicrobium sp. | reverse complement strand
CGCCACCTTCGCTGATCGCATGATCATGGAGGGCGATCCCTTCGTGCTCATAGAGGGCATGACGATCGCGGGCATCGCGGTGGGGGCAACGAAGGGCTATATCTACGTCCGCTCCGAGTATCCGCACGCGATTGCGATCCTGAAAGGCGCCATCGCCATCGCGCGCCGCGCTGGCGTGCTCGGCACCAGGATCGCCGGCTCGCCTTATGCCTTTGATCTCGAAGTCCGCACTGGCGCAGGCGCGTACGTGTGCGGCGAGGAGACGGCGCTGCTCGACAGCCTCGAAGGCAAGCGCGGCATCGTGCGTGCGAAGCCGCCGCTGCCTGCGCACAAGGGGCTGTTCGGCCGCCCGACGGTGATCAACAACGTGCTGTCGCTCGCGGCGGTGCCGTTCATCCTCTCGGAAGGCGCGAAGGTCTACGCCGATCTCGGCATGGGGCGATCGCGCGGTACGATGCCGATCCAGCTCGCGGGCAACATCAAGCACGGCGGCCTGTTCGAGACCGCGTTCGGCATGACGCTTGGCGAGTTGGTCGATGATGTCGGCGGCGGCACATTCACCGGGCGCCCGGTCAAGGCCGTGCAGGTTGGCGGCCCGCTCGGCGCCTATTTCCCGCGCGCACTGTTCGACACACCGTTCGACTATGAGGCGTTCGCCGCCAAGAACGGCCTCATCGGCCACGGTGGCATCACCGTATTCGACGACACCGCCGACATGGCCAAGCAGGCGCGCTTTGCGTTCGAGTTCTGCGCCATCGAGAGCTGCGGCAAGTGCACGCCCTGCCGCATCGGCTCGACGCGCGGCGTCGAGACCATCGACAAGATCCTGGCCGGTGCCGAGCCCGAGAGCCAGCTCGCGCTGGTCACCGACCTCTGCAACACCATGAAGTTCGGATCCCTCTGCGCACTTGGCGGGTTTACCCCGTATCCGGTCATGAGCGCGATGACGTATTTCCCCGATGATTTCCGCCGGGCCAAGCGCCTGCCGCAGGCTGCGGAGTGAGGACACCATGACGTTCGTCCACGAGATCGACTACGGAACGCCCGCTTCGAAATCCGAGAATATGGTGACGCTCACTATCGATGGTGTCGAGGTGACAGTGCCCGAGGGCACGTCGATCATGCGCGCCGCGATGGAGATCGGGACCAAGATCCCGAAGCTCTGTGCCACCGACAGCATCGAGGCGTTCGGCTCCTGCCGTCTCTGCCTCGTCGAGATCGAGGGCCGCGCGGGCACGCCTGCCTCGTGTACGACGCCGGCGATGAACGGTCTCGTCGTTCACACGCAGAACGCGCGCCTGAAGCAGCTTCGCCGCGGCGTGATGGAGCTCTACATCTCCGACCATCCGCTCGACTGTCTCACCTGCGCGGCGAACGGTGACTGCGAGCTGCAGGATATGGCCGGCGCGGTCGGTCTGCGCGACGTGCGCTACGGCTACGACGGCGCGAACCACGTCCAGAAACGGCACGAGGGCGTCGCGAATCCACATTGGTTGCCGACCGACGAGAG
>CAZKZT010000620.1:0-1520 GCA_964557265.1 uncultured Hyphomicrobium sp. | reverse complement strand
GGGGTTGCCGCGTCGAGCGCGACGGTGAAGATATCGGCGCCGAGGTCGCGGAGTTGCTGCACGTCGGCGCGCGTCATCGTCGTCGGGTTGGAGAGGATCGACACGGGTACGGTCGCGGGATCGATGCGCTCGGTCCACTTGCGCAGAACCGTCACGGTGTCGGCGTCGGAGCGCGGATGCGTGATCATCGAAATGCACATGCGGTGGAACGGCGTCGCCTCGCCTTGCTTCGCGACGATGTCGACGATCTGCTCCATCGGTACCGCTGGCCAGTCGACGCGGATGAAGTTGCGGTCGGCGTAGTCGCGGTCGGCCTCGCGATGGCGGGCAAGGCCGCAGTAGGCGCAATTGGCACGGCAACCTTCGGGATAGGTGAGCAGGAGGTTGAGGCAGCGCGTGCACGAGCAGCGATGCATCCGCCCCGGCATGACGCCGAGGGTGATCGCGGCAGCCGTGGACATCTGCACGTAGTCCGGCGAGCGCATGTGCGGCGCCAGCCGGTTGTTGTTCGGCAGGTACACGCCCTCGGCGGGGACGTTGTTGAGTTTGACGCGGGCGCCGTTCTTGGCAGCGGCAGGTGTCGCGCCCGGTTTGCGCGGCGCCATGACATCGTAGGCGTTGAAATCCGCGTCACCGAGGCCTGTCCGCGACGGCAGCGCGATTTCCTTTTTCAGGCAGCTCACCGCCCCACTCCCGTGACGCCTCAGGGATGAGGATATTCGCACATCCGAATGTGATTGCAATGGTGGGGCGAGCGGTGGATCAGTCCCGTTCCGCCTCGCCATACGATGCCGCGTACGCCTCCAGCGCCGCCTCATCGAGCGGGCGCCCATCGGCGTACATGGCGAGGCTGGCGGGTCGCGTCACGCCGTCGAGCAGGCGCGGGCATGGCTCGGGCGCGCCGAGTATCATGTGGACCGGGATGCGCTCGGCGTAGATCGGCAGCTCGTAGTCCTCGTCGTCATCGGCAACGCCCTTGGCGCGGATCTTCGCTGACGCCTTCTCGATGTCCATGGCGATCACCGCTGTCGCCTTGATCTCCTGGCCGGTGCTCTGCCGGAGGCCAGCGGTGCGGCCGGGAAAGAAGCGGTCGACCATCATGACGAGCGCGTGCTCTTTCTCGACCTGATCCTCGACCAGACGTGCCTTGCCGAACGCCATCACTGAGCGGTAGTCGGCGGAATGATTGAATCCACAGCGCGCGAGCCAATAGAGGCGGGTGCCCTCGCGCCAGTAGAGCGTCGGCGTGCAATAGGGCTGGCCGTCGATCACGTAGGAGACGTGGCACATCACGCCCGCGTCGAGCAGCTTGTGCACGGTCTCGTGGTCATAGAAGCCGCGATCGTGGCGCCGCTTGACCTTGTTGATCTTGTCGACCGGATAGCTCTGACCATCAGCCATGGTTCGCTCCTGCGCGTGGGCACCTTTGGGCATTGACCACCTTAGAATGAATGCGCAGAGTGGTTGAAATCGAGGTCCACTTTGTCATGAAATCAACAACCACTTCGCGCGCTCGCGGG
>CAZKZT010000619.1:0-1535 GCA_964557265.1 uncultured Hyphomicrobium sp. | reverse complement strand
TGGCGACAGTGTGCGGCACCTCGCTTGCGCTGATGGACGCCGGCGTGCCGCTGAAGCGGCCGGTTGCGGGCATCGCGATGGGCCTGATCAAGGAAGGCAACGAGTTCGCGGTGCTTTCCGACATCCTCGGTGACGAGGACCACCTCGGCGACATGGACTTCAAGGTCGCGGGCACCGAGGCCGGTGTCACGTCGCTGCAGATGGACATCAAGATCACCGGCATCACCGAAGAGATCATGCGCATTGCGCTGGAGCAGGCCCACGGCGGCCGT
Source organism: uncultured Hyphomicrobium sp. (assembly GCA_964557265.1). Lineage (GTDB taxonomy): Bacteria > Pseudomonadota > Alphaproteobacteria > Rhizobiales > Hyphomicrobiaceae. The sequence continues at coordinate 1,263 of CAZKZT010000619.1, read as the reverse complement.
ATCCACATCCTCGGCGAGATGGCGCGCGCGCTGACCGGCGCGCGTGGCGAGCTCGGCGAGCACGCACCGCGCATCGAGACGATCAAGATCCCGGTCGACAAGATCCGCGACGTGATCGGTTCGGGTGGTTCGGTGATCCGCGACATCGTTGCGGAGAGCGGCGCCAAGATCAACGTCGAGGACGACGGCACGATCCAGATCGCGTCGGCGAACCGCGAGTCGATCGAGAAGGCGCTGAACCGCATCCGCGGCATCACGTCGGAGCCCGAGGTCGGTAAGATCTACAAGGGCAAGATCGTGAAGATCATGGAGTTCGGCGCGTTCGTGAACTTCTTCGGCCCGAAGGACGGTCTCGTCCACATCTCGCAGCTGACCCGCGGTCGCCCGCAGACAGTCGGCGAGGTCGTGAAGGAAGGCCAGGAAGTCTACGTCAAGCTGCTCGGCTTCGACGATCGCGGCAAGGTGCGCCTGTCGATGCGCATCGTCGATCAGGAGACCGGCGCCGAACTTCCGCCCGAGCCGCCGCGTGAGGGTGGTGAAGGTGGTGGTGAAGGTGAGGGCGGCGATCGTCCGCCGCGTCGTGATCGCGGCGAGCGCCGTGGCGGCGGCGGTGGTGGCGGCCGCGAGCGTCGTCCGCCGCGCGACTGGGATTGAGCTGTAGCGCTGGATCATCATCGGACCGCACGGAATCGCTTTCGCGATTCAGCGGTCCGATAAAGATGCTCTGGAATTATAATTTGGAGCACTTCCATCCATTCACACTCGATCGTGAGGCGATCGAATGTGAATGGATAGTGCTCCAGGGAACAATCGACGGCGCTCCGGGCGCCGCAGTTTAGGAGAAACGGAAATGTCGGATCGTGCAGCGCGCTCGGCGCGTAACGCAGACAAGCGGAAGAAGAAGAACGCCCACGCCATCCCGCGCAAGAAGGTGAGCGGCATCACGGGCAACACGATTGGTGCGCGCACCAAGTCGAAGAAGCTCGCCGGCCAGCGCCGCGTCGCGCTCGCCAAGGCAGCCGCTGCCGAGGCGAAGGCGTAAGCTTTCAGTTTCCGCGGACGCCAACGCCGTCGTGCGGAGCACGCCTTCGGCATACGGCTGCTGCGGCCGCGGTACTGCCCCCGCCGGTTGGTGATTTCACTTCGCGGCTTTGGGCCGCCACCGAATTGGCGCGTGCAGCCTCGTAAACACCAACGGGTCGGAGTGCGTTACGCTCTCCGACCCGTTCGCATTCTGACGGTCTGATCCGTCGTATCTGATCG
>CAZKZT010000618.1:0-1543 GCA_964557265.1 uncultured Hyphomicrobium sp. | reverse complement strand
GATCGTGACCAGGCGGTCACGATCGCGCTGCCGCGCGTGAAGGACTTCCGCGGCCTCAATCCGAAGAGCTTCGACGGGCGCGGGAACTTCGCGCTTGGTCTCAAGGAGCACATCGTGTTCCCCGAGATCGATTACGATCAGGTCGACGAGATCTGGGGCATGGACGTCATCGTGTGCACGACCGCCGCTTCCGACGACGAGGCACGCGAGCTGCTCCGTGGCTTCAACTTTCCTTTCCGCAGCTAGGCCCGACAGGGTGGATTTGCGGCAGTACCGATGTGGGTCTTGGAGGACCTGATGGCTAAGACGAGCTCAGTTGAAAAGAACAACCGGCGCCGCCGGATGGTCGAGCAGTACGCCGAGCGGCGCAAGGCGCTCAAGGAAACTGCGGGCGATCAAACGAAGCCGGTCGAGGAGCGCTTCGCTGCGCGCCTCAAACTCGCGAAGCTGCCGCGCAACTCCTCGAAGACGCGCATTCGCAACCGCTGCGAGATCACCGGCCGTTCACGCGGCTACTATCGCAAGCTCAAGCTGTGCCGCAACCAGCTCCGCGAGCTGGCAAGCCAGGGCATGATCCCCGGCATGGTCAAGTCGAGCTGGTAAGAGGAAGAGATCCCATGGCGATGAACGATCCGCTCGGGGACATGCTGACCCGCATCCGCAATGCGCAGATGCGTCGGCGTCCTAAGGTTACGAGCCCGGCATCCAACCTGCGCACGCGGGTTCTCGACGTGCTCGCCGAGGAAGGCTATATCCGCGGCTACACGCGCGTCGATCACAAGGACGGCCAGTCGGAGCTTGAGATCGAGCTCAAGTATCTGAACGGCGAGCCCGCGATCCGCGAGATCGCGCGTGTCTCCAAGCCGGGCCGTCGCGTGTACTCGGCGCTCCGTGAGCTGCCGACGATTGCCAACGGTCTTGGCGTTGCGATTCTGTCGACGCCGAAAGGCGTCATGTCGGACACCCGCGCACGTGAAGAGCAGGTCGGCGGCGAGGTGCTCTGCAGCGTGTTCTGAGGCAAGGGCGCCAACACTGCCGCGCCCGCCTGGACGTTTTGATTTGAGGAAGTGAGACGATGTCGCGCATCGGCAAGAATCCGGTCTCCGTGCCTGCCAACGTGCAGGCCGAGGTTTCGGGGCAGACCGTCAAAGTGAAGGGCCCGAAAGGCGAGCTGTCGGTGACGCTGCCCGAGGACGTCAAGATCGAGAAGGATGGCAGCGCCCTCAAGGTGACGCCGCGCGAGGACACGCAGCGCGCCCGCGCGATGTGGGGCCTGTCGCGGACGCTGGTCGCGAACCAGATCAAGGGCGTCGTCGACGGATACTCCGAGACCCTCGAGATTCACGGCGTCGGTTTCCGCGCCGCGCTCAAGGGCAAGGAACTGAATCTGCAACTCGGCTTCAGCCACGAGATCAACTACGCGATCCCGGCTGGCGTCGAGATCAAGCTGGCCGGTGCCCGTCAGGATCAAGTACAGATCAGCGGCATCGACAAGCAGAAGGTCGGGCAGGTTGCGGCCGAAATTCGTGGCTTCCGCCCGCCG
>CAZKZT010000617.1:254-1549 GCA_964557265.1 uncultured Hyphomicrobium sp. | reverse complement strand
ATCTCGTCGCGCACGAACTCCGGCGTGATGTGCTCCGGCACCGACGCACCAAAGCTCTCGCCATCGTTGATCGCCGCACCAGCACGAGCCAGCGCCTGCTTGCGCCCGAGGTTCTCGCGATGCGCGACGTAGATCATCTCCTTGGTGATGATGCCCGCCTTCGCGAACTCGTACTGCGTCACCGGCGTGTCGCCGACGCCGCGGAACGGCTGTGCCTTGGCCGGAAAATCGCGCGCCAGATGCTTGCCCGTGACATTGCCGTTGTCCTCGGGCTTGATCTCGCGGCCGGCGTATTGCTCGACGCCGCCGCGCTCGCGGATCCACGCCTCGCGATGGCGCGGCAGGCCCTTTTCGACATCGACCTTGAAGTTCGCATCGGTGTACGGACCCGAGCTGTCATAAACGCGGAACGGCGGCTCACCCGATGACTCGGTGAGCGCGATCTCGCGGAACGGCACCCGCACATCCGCCATCCCCTCCGGCGAATCGTACACCTTCGCCGAGCCGGCGATCGAGCCGGTCGTCACTTCCGGGACCATGAGGTCCTTCTTGCGCGTGATCTTGTTCATGAGTGTCTCCCTGAGTGGCCCCTTGCTTGCCGCGGGGCGAGATAGCCGAAGTACGAAAGCACGCCGCCGAGCAGCAGCACGACGACGCCGTAGACGAACAGAAACGAGGGCGTGAGCAGTGGCATCACGATCCGATGCAGCATGGTCTGCGGCAGGATCAGCCAGACAGCCGACTCGACCGCCGACGCCCAACCGAGAATCGTGATGATGACGCGCCAGTCCGCCGCCCAGACGTTGTGGGCGAGGATGACGGCGATGCCGCCGAGCAGGCCGAGGACGCAGAGGATGAAGATCTGCGTCGGGCTCGAAACGATATCCTGGAACACGCCGAGCAGGCTCGGATAGCGCACGAACATGCTCAGGCCGAGGATCACGAGGATCGGCCCGAACAACTTTGCAAGATAGGTAGACGTGTCCATTCCCGTCCCTTCGCCGGCATGATCCGGATCAGGTTCAAAGGGTGCTCGTCCAGGATTGAACGATCTCAGCCGGTATCTACCGGCGCCCCTCGGCTTGTCCTGACATATTGCGGTAACCGGGGGCCAAAGCAAGGCCGTTCACCCGATTGCAGAGCGCTCCTCCCGCCACGCAGACGGTTCGCGCGTGCAACAACACGGTGAATGTCTCTGTTGCATTGCAATATGGGTGCGTTACCCTGTGTCCGGACGAACCATCGATCTCTCGAGCGAGTGGACGCGGACATGAGCAAGGCCACCGAGAACGCCC
>CAZKZT010000617.1:0-244 GCA_964557265.1 uncultured Hyphomicrobium sp. | reverse complement strand
AAGTCGAACGCGCTCTACAAGACCAACCTCGCCAAAGGTCAGACCGGCCTATCGATCGCCTTCGACCTGCCGACCCAGACCGGCTACGACAGCGATCACGTCCTCGCGCGTGGCGAGGTCGGAAAAGTAGGCGTCCCCGTCTCCCACATCGGCGACATGCGCACGCTGCTCGACGGCATCCCGCTCGCGCGCATGAACACGTCGATGACGATCAACGCCACGGCTGCCTGGCTGCTCGCGCTCT
>CAZKZT010000616.1:0-1556 GCA_964557265.1 uncultured Hyphomicrobium sp. | reverse complement strand
TGCACATGCCAATAGCCTGATGAGGCCAGCGGCGGGAGGCAACACGGTCAACGTCCGTCAGCGAAGGTTCGCTCACGGGCGCGTTGGTGTTTGGAATGCCTCATTGCGACACGTCCAGCGGCGCGCGCTGGCGGAAATGGCGAGGATCAGGTGGCGATGCTGAAGGTCTGGGGACGCAAAACGTCCGTCAATGTCCAGAAGGTCATGTGGGCCGTGGGCGAGCTCGGCCTCGCGCACCAGCGCTTCGACTACGGCGGCGAGTTCGGCAAGACCGACACGCCCGAATACATCCAGCTCAATCCCAACCGGCTTGTGCCGACCATCGACGACAACGGCTTCGTGCTGTGGGAAAGTAGCGCGATCACGCGCCACCTCGCCCAGCGCTACGGCCGCGGCACCCTCTCGCCCGCCGACGAGCAGACGTTCGCCAAGGCCGACCAGTGGATGGACTGGACGCTGTCGACGCTCTACCCCGACATCATCTCGACCTGCTTCATCCAGCTCGTGCGCACGACGGCAGCGGATCGCGACAATGCCCTGGTCGAAGCCTCGGCCAAGCGCGCCGGCGAAAAACTTGCGATCCTGAACCGCCAGCTCACCGGGCGTCCCTTTATACTGGGTGACCAGCTCACCATCGCCGACATCGCGACCGGCGCGCTGATGTATCGCTACTTCAACATGGCGATCCCGCGCCCGCCGCTTGCCAATCTCGAGGTGTGGTACAAGCGGCTGACCCAGCGCCCCGCTTATCAGGCGCACGTGATGGTCGACTTCAAACAGATGATGGTGCCGGGAGCGTAGCGAGACGCGCGGCGCGCCGTCCCGAGAGAGAGAATTCAGAGGCCACATGTTCCAATCGCTGTCCGATCGTCTGTCAGGCGTCCTCGACAAGCTCACCCGCCGCGGTGCGCTGTCCGAGGCCGACGTCAACGAGGCCATGCGTGAGGTGCGCCGCGCGCTGCTCGAAGCGGACGTGGCGCTCGACGTGGTGCGCTCGTTCATCGATCGGGTGAAGGCGAAGGCCGTCGGCGCCAACGTCGTCAAGTCGGTGACGCCCGGCCAGATGGTCGTCAAGATCGTGCACGACGAGCTGGTCGAGATGCTCGGCAGCGACGCGCAGCCGATCGATCTCGCCGCAACGCCGCCGGTCGCGATCATGCTGGTCGGCCTGCAGGGCTCCGGCAAAACGACGACCTGCGCCAAGATCTCGAAGCGCCTGACCGATCGCGACAAGAAGAAAGTGCTGATGGCGTCGCTCGACACGCGCCGCCCCGCCGCGCAGGAGCAGCTCCGCGTGCTCGGCGAACAGACCGGCGTCGCGACATTGCCGATCGTTCCTGGCCAGACGCCGAAGCAGATTGCGGCGCGCGCGCTCGAAGCGGCGCGGCTCGGCGGCTACGACGTCGTCATGCTCGACACGGCCGGCCGCACGCACATCGACGAAGAGTTGATGCAGGAATCGGCCGACATCCGCGACATCTCGAAACCGCACGAGACGCTGCTCGTCGCCGACAGCCTCACCGGTCAGGATGCCGTCAATCTCGCGCGAAACTTCA
>CAZKZT010000615.1:0-1580 GCA_964557265.1 uncultured Hyphomicrobium sp. | reverse complement strand
CCAAGCAGCTCGCGGGCGACTTCAAGGCACCGGCCAAGCCGCCGCTGCCGAAGTCCGTCGGCTGGTGGGATAGCGGTGTTCCGCAGAAGCCGATGAACACCGAAGAAGTCTTCAATCCGCAAACGATCCGCTGAGCGGGTACGTTACACGCGAATTGAGTGCGATCCCGCTAGAGCGCGTCAGCCTTTAGTGGAATCGGTACGGTGACGCGAGCGCGCTCTATGTATTTGATCGAGAGTCTGATTCACGCCCTCGATGGAAGCTCGAGCGCTTCCATCTCGACCGATCAGGCTCTAGGCGAGGATCAGGCGCCGACGCGGCCGGTCGAGCGCTCCAATGAGCGCGGCTGTTGTCCGGATGCGGGCGGCGGTTCATCAGGGTGATGGACGGCGGGCTGAATGCCGAGCAGCCGTTCGCTCGCGACATCGAAAACCAGCTTGGCGCCGAACTCGAGCTTGGTGCGGAACGCGCTCCAATAGTGGCCGCCCTTCTCGCACAGGTCCGCGTTGCGCTCGCAGAACGTCGCAGCGCGGTGCACCGTGTAGGTGGCGGTCTGATAGAGCTGCGCCTGCTTCGCCGGGTCTGACGGCAGCAGCACGACGATGAGTGCGATCCAGAACGCAAGACGGATCAGGAACATGAGGCGACTTCCTTGCCGGGCTTCGGTCCACGGTGAAGGATAGCGCAGAGACGCGAAGTCACGGCAAAGGCACGTCCCCGCATTTGATGCAAATTATCATGGGGGCGTTTAGGGGTGGTTAAGGGTGGCATCGCTCGGAGAGGGGCATGCCGGAGGCGCTCGTTCAGCGCGATGTGCGAGACGGCGGCATACGCAAACGCTGGAGCAAGCGGCCGCCCCTCACCGCGCGCGGGGAGGGGGGATGGAAGGGTGCGTTTTCTGCGGGGCAAAGGGCGGGGCAAAGGGGAAGGAAGGGCGCTTTCAGCACAACGAAGGACGGGGCGTGAGCGGTGCCATTGCCGCGATTTTTCCCTCTCCCCATCCTTCACGGGGAGAAGGGGAAAGAAGCGCGCGCGTTGAGGGCTAACCCGCACCCTTCTCCACCAGGCCGACGATGTCGCTCATGATGGCGTTGAGCTCGAAGTTGCGGGGGGTGTAGACGCCGGCGACGCCGAGGCCGCGCAAAAGGTCCGCGTCCTCGGGCGGGATGATGCCGCCGATCACGATCGGGATGTCGCCCGCGCCTTCCGACTTCATGCGGTCGAGGACGTCGCGCACGAGCGGGACGTGGCTGCCGGAGAGGATCGAGAGGCCGACGACGTGGGCGCTTTCCTCGACGGCGGCGCGCACGATCTGCGCGGGCGTCAGGCGGATGCCCTCGTAGACGACTTCCATGCCGCAGTCGCGGGCGCGCACCGCAATCTGCTCGGCGCCGTTGGAGTGGCCGTCGAGGCCTGGCTTGCCGATCAGGATTTTGATGCGGCGGCCGAGACGGTCGGAGACCTCATCGACGCGACGGCGGACGGCATCGACATCGGCACCGTTGACGGCGGCGACCTTGCCGACGCCGGTCGGGGCGCGGTACTCGCCGAACACGCGCCGCAGCGTCGTGCCCCATTCG
>CAZKZT010000614.1:0-1595 GCA_964557265.1 uncultured Hyphomicrobium sp. | reverse complement strand
GCTCGGCTGAGGAACTGGCCGAGCCGTTGTCCTGGTCCTCGGTGCCGCAGACCAGCGCGGTCGGCATGGTCGCCTCGCCGAGCCGGTCGAGCGGGGTATCGCCGACCGACTGGAGCAGCAGGCGCAGCGCGACCCGGTCCACCTTCATCGTTTTCATGAATGCCTGCGCGAGATAGGCCGGCTCGTCGCGCCCGATCTCATCGAAGCGGTCGACCGCATCGACGAAGTGCGCGGTGCGCCTGTGCCAATGAGCAAGGCCAGAATAACCCATCCCGCCCAGCACCAGTCGTCGCGGCCGCAGCCCCTCGATTACGCCCTTGAGCACCGTCCGCGCGCCGAGGGAGAAGCCGACGAGGTCGTAATCATCGAGTCCCAGCACCGCCACGACCGCCGCGAGGTCGCGGACCAGCACGTCCACGGGATAGGCTGCGGTATCGTGCGATGCCGCGCTCTGTCCGTGCGCCCGCAGGTCCGGCATGATCGCCTCGAATCCGGCATCCGCGAGTTGGGCCGCCGTGCCGAACTTGATCCAATTGACTTCGGCCGAGGAGAACAGACCGTGGAGCAACAGGACCGGACGGCCTGAACCCCTTCGGTGAACGGCCAGTCGTGTGCCGCCGTGGCCCCCAACGAATTCAGTCCTCATCAAGCGGCGGATCCTCAGTAGAAAGCAGTGAGCGAAGCGCAGTGACTGCTCGCAAAGGGAATGGATAGGCCTTGGGGTCCCATAGCTGCATGTAGCCGTCCATTCCGTGGTCACGCGCCACCCGATCCCCAAGCGCCAGCGCAGCCCGGCAGAACTCGTCCGGATCGCTCAGTCGAGCTTCGAAGCTGAGTTCGCCTTCCTCGGCAGGGCGCCCGTCAAGCAAATCTTCGAAGCTCAAACGACGAATTCTCAACTCGTACCGCTCCTCTCGGTCGAACCACTCATAATCCAATACGTAGCGCTCTTCTCCCGGTTCAAGCTTGAATGAAATGCAGGCTGTCTCTCGAAGGCCGACCAAAACGGCAGCACGCAGAATCTCGCCAAGGATGTCGCACAAGTACGAAACATCCTCGACACGATCCGTTCGGCCACCGACCTCAAGATTGAAATCAGCCCAGCCATGTCCTCGAAACGCTATGTCCATCGAGCAATGGCTGGACATACCATCACCCCTTCTTCAAGTGCCGCCGCCCGAGCAATTCGGCGATCTGCACGGCGTTGAGCGCCGCGCCCTTGCGCAGGTTGTCCGACACGCACCAGAGGGCCAGACCGTTGTCGACCGTCGAATCGTCGCGCACGCGGCTAACATAGGTCGCGCCGTCGCCGACGCATTCGATCGGCGTCACGTATCCGCCATCCTCGCGCTTGTCGACGAGCATGACGCCCGGCGCCTCGCGCAGGATGTCCTGCGCAGATTCCGCCGACAGCTCGTTCTCGAACTCGAGATTGATCGCTTCGGAGTGGCCGACGAACACCGGCACCCGCACGCAGGTCGCCACGACCTTGATCTTGGGATCGAGGATCTTCTTGGTCTCGACCACCATCTTCCACTCTTCCTTGGTGAAGCCGTCGTCCAGGAACACGTCGATGTGCGGGATCACGTTGAAGG
>CAZKZT010000613.1:0-1602 GCA_964557265.1 uncultured Hyphomicrobium sp. | reverse complement strand
CCGGCCGCCGACGACATGGAGAAGCTGCGCGACAACCCCGAGCAGCGGCTCGACCTCGTCGTCGCCGGCACCAAGGACGCGGTCATGATGGTCGAGTCCGAGGCCTATGAGCTTTCCGAGGCCGAGATGCTCGGCGCGGTGAAGTTCGGCCACGAGCAGATGCAGCCGGTGATCGACATGATCATCGACATGGCCGAGGACGCCGCCAAGGAGCCCTTCGCCTTCGACGCGCCCGACTATTCGGCTCTCTACGACAAGGCAAAGGCCGCCGGCGGCGAGGCGATGCGCGCCGCCTTCGGCATCAAGAACAAGCTCGAGCGCCAGACCGCGATCGGCGCCGCCAAGGAGACGATCCTGGCCGCGCTCTCCGAGGACGAGCTCGCCGACCCGAGCCTCGGCCCGGTCATCAAGAAGCTCGAGTCGGACGTCGTGCGCTGGGACATCCTCGACCACGGCCGCCGCATCGACGGCCGCGACCTGACGACGGTGCGCCCGATCGTTTCCGAGGTCGGCGTCCTGCCCCGCACCCACGGCTCGTCGCTCTTCACCCGCGGCGAGACCCAGGCGCTGGTCGTGACCACGCTCGGCACCGGCGACGACGAGCAGATCATCGACTCGCTGCACGCCAACGGCCGGTCGACCTTCCTGCTGCACTACAACTTCCCGCCGTATTCGGTGGGTGAGACCGGCCGCATGTCCGGCCCCGGCCGCCGCGAGATCGGCCATGGCAAGCTTGCCTGGCGCGCGCTCCAGGCCGTGCTGCCGGCGGCGACCGACTTCCCCTACACGATCCGCATCGTCTCGGAGATCACCGAGTCCAACGGCTCGTCGTCGATGGCGACGGTCTGCGGCTCGTCGCTGTCGATGATGGACGGCGGCGTGCCGCTCAAGGCCCCCGTGGCGGGCGTTGCCATGGGCCTGATCCTCGAGGGCGAGAAGTTCGCGGTGCTGACCGACATCCTCGGCGACGAGGATCACCTCGGCGACATGGACTTCAAGGTCGCGGGCACGGCGAACGGCATCACCTCGCTGCAGATGGACATCAAGGTGGCGGGCATCACGGCCGACATCATGGAGAAGGCCCTCGCCCAGGCGAAGGACGGCCGGATGCACATCCTCGGCGAGATGGCGAATGCCCTGACCGCCGGTCGCACCGAGTTCTCGGCCCATGCGCCGCGCATCGAGACCATGCAGATCGCGGTCGACAAGATCCGCGAAGTCATCGGCTCGGGCGGCAAGGTGATCCGGTCGATCGTCGAGGAATCGGGCGCCAAGGTCGACATCAGCGACGACGGCACCATCAAGATCGCCTCGGCCAATGGCGCGGCGATCGAGAAGGCCCGCGAGCTGATCGGCGCGATCGTGGACGAGCCCGAGGTCGGCAAGATCTACACCGGCAAGGTGGTCAAGATCATGGACTTCGGCGCCTTCGTGAACTTCTTCGGCAAGCGTGACGGCCTCGTGCACGTCAGCCAGCTGTCGAGCGAGCGCGTCAGCCATCCCAAGGATATCGTCCAGGAGGGCCAGACCGTGAAGGTCAAGCTGATGGGCCTCGACGAGCGCGGCAAGGTCCGCCTGTCGATGAAGATCGTCGATCAGGAG
>CAZKZT010000612.1:0-1605 GCA_964557265.1 uncultured Hyphomicrobium sp. | reverse complement strand
CGTGGGCAAGGCCGAGCACGGCAAGGTCGTGCCGACCTGGAACTATGCCGTCGTGCATGCGCACGGCACCGCGACAATCGTCGACGATCGCGACTGGCTCGTCCGCCATGTCAGCGAACTGACCGACCAGCAGGAGGCGGGCGCCGCGGTCCCCTGGGCGACCAGCGACGCGCCCGGAAATTTCATCGAGGTGCTGTCGCGCGGCATTGTGGGTATGCGTTTCACGATCGACCGCCTCGAAGGCAAGGCCAAGATGAGCCAGAACCGGGAACTGCCGGACAGATCCGGCGTCGTCGCCGGGCTCACCGCGCGCGGTGCGGAAGGTGACGGCAAGGTCGCCGATCTGGTGGCGGCCCACATGGCGGATGGAACCAGCCCAGGCAGCGGCCGGCGCGGCGATTAACCGCTTCTGCGCCACTTTGGACGCCTTTGCGTCATGACAACGCTCTTTGGAACGGCTAAAAGCCGCCGCCATGAGCCAAACCACAGCCCGTCGCGCGCCCCGTAGCGCCAAACTTCCCGCCACTGCGCCTGCCGGCGCGCGCGTGCGCAAGATCAAGCCGCCGCCGAAGGTCGGCTTCGTATCACTCGGCTGCCCCAAGGCGCTGGTCGACAGCGAGCGCATCATCACGCGGCTGCGCGCCGAGGGCTACCAGATCGCGCGCGACTACGACGGCGCCGATGTCGTCGTCGTCAACACCTGCGGCTTCCTCGACAGCGCCAAGCAGGAAAGCCTCGACGCGATCGGCGAGGCGATGGCCGAGAACGGTAGCGTCATTGTCACCGGCTGCTTTGGCGTCGAGAAGGATGTCATACGCGCCGCGCATCCGGGCGTGCTGTCTGTTACTGGCCCACACCAGTACGAAGCCGTGATGGAAGCGGTGCACGACGCGGTGCCGCCGCTGCACGATCCCTACCTCGATCTCGTGCCGCCCGAGGGCCTGCGCCTCACGCCGCGCCACTACGCCTACCTGAAAATCTCCGAGGGTTGTAACAACCGCTGCTCGTTCTGCATCATTCCCTCTTTGCGCGGCAATCTCGCGAGCCGTCCGTCCAATCACGTGATGACGGAAGCCGAACGCCTCGTGAAAGCGGGCGTGAAAGAGCTGCTGGTGATCAGCCAGGACACCAGTGCCTATGGCCTCGACCTCAAGTACGCGACGAGCCCGTGGAAGGGTCAGCCGCTCGCCGCCCGCTTCCTCGATCTGACGCGCGCGCTGGGTGATCTCGGCGCCTGGGTGCGCCTCCACTACGTCTATCCCTATCCGCACGTCGACGACGTCATCCCGTTGATGGCCGAGGGCAAGATCCTCCCTTACCTCGACATCCCGTTCCAGCACGCGAGCCCGAAAGTGTTGAAGGCGATGCGCCGGCCCGGTGCCAGCAGCGGCACGCTCGAACGCCTCAAGTCGTGGCGCAACGTGTGTCCGGATCTCGCAGTCCGCTCGACGTTCATCGTCGGCTTTCCCGGCGAAACCGAGGAAGATTTCCAGTATCTGCTCGATTGGCTCGGCGAAGCGCGGCTCGATCGCGTCGGCTGCTTCAAGTACGAGCCGGTCGAGGGCGCGAGAGCGAACGACATCGAGGGGGCCGTGCCCGAGGAAG
>CAZKZT010000611.1:354-1612 GCA_964557265.1 uncultured Hyphomicrobium sp. | reverse complement strand
CCGGTTCAATAGCGGCCGCGCTGCAGGGCGCCGCGCAAGGTGCGCAAATCATGCGTGTGCATGACGTTGCTGAGACGCGGCAAGCGCTGACGGTGTGGGAAGCGATGCGGTCTGCCTAATCTGATGAGCCTTTAGCTCTGCGGTGCCGACTGTCGCGCTGCCTCTCGCCAGCAGCCGATCGCAAGACCAAGGCAGAACATGCCGGACGCGACATGGAACACGATTGACCGCGTCCAGGCCGTCGCATCCATCACGATCAGCGCATCCGCGAAACAAACCATCGCGCCAAACCCGAGCCACAGCGCCAGCGCGCGCCATTCACGCAACAGGGCGAGCGCGATCACGAGGGCCGCCAGCCAAAGATCACGCACAGCCACCACGTAATGGAGATGCGCCGGACTCGCGGGTGTGTCGAGGCCGAAGAAGCGCGCGGCCGCGCGCGGCACGATGCCGAAGCGCAGCCCGATCACCCCCAACACGATGCCGGTAACGATCGCGAGGCCCTGCAGCCACCGGCGGCGGACATGCGTCTTCATCGGCGCCCGTGCCGTGCGCGGCATTCTCCCGGTGGTGGCGGCAGAGTTTCTCACAGGGCGATCGTCAGCTCATACCAGCGAAACAGTCAGGTTGAGCAATACTTGCGCGATTGCACGACGCAGCCTAGCCCGCCCCCTCGAATTGAGGCGGGATTCTGGCTGCTGTTGCCTTTTCGCTTCGCCAGACCGCCGCTCAAAAGACAAAGGCCGGGGCAGCGCCTGCCCCGGCCTCTGAGATTTTCGCGAATTGAAGTGCGCGGTGACTTACTCCGCAGCCTCCTCAGTGGTCCGGCGGCGACGGCGAACCGGCGAACCAGCCTCGTCCGGACCGGAGAGCGAACGCTCAGACGCTGCACGCGCCTGCTCCGCCGAAATCAGCTCGTCGCGCTTCGCCGCGACGCGGCGCAGGCTGCGCAGCATGCCGCCCGTACCGGCCGGGATCAGACGCCCGACGATGACGTTCTCCTTGAGGCCTTCGAGCATGTCGGCCTTGCCATTGACCGCAGCCTCCGTCAGAACGCGCGTCGTTTCCTGGAACGATGCGGCCGAGATGAAGCTGTTGGTCTGCAGCGAGGCCTTGGTGATGCCGAGCAGCACCGGCTTGCCCGAAGCGGGGCGCTTGCCTTCCTTCTCGAGCTTCCGGTTCTCCTCGTCGAGCTCGGCCTTGTCGACCTGCTCGCCCTTGAGCAGATGGAGGACGCGGGCGACAGCCTCCATCTGCT
>CAZKZT010000611.1:0-344 GCA_964557265.1 uncultured Hyphomicrobium sp. | reverse complement strand
GATGTGCTTGTCGTTGATCGTCACGCCCTGGAGCCGGTAGACGTCCTGCACCTCTTTGATGAGGTAGCGAGCCAGCTCCTCGACGCCCTTGATTGCAAGGATGTCGTGCGGCGCCGGATGGCCGTCGTAAACGAAGTCGCCCTTCTCGACCCGATCGCCGTGCTGCACGGCCAGTGCCTTGCCACGCGGGATCAGATACTCGACGACCTGCTCGTTCTTGTCATCCGGACGGATCGAGATGCGCTGCTTGTTCTTGTAGTCCTTGCCGAACTCGACGGTACCGGAGATCTCCGCGATGATCGCGTGATCCTTCGGACGGCGCGCCTCGAACAGCTCCGCCACGC
>CAZKZT010000610.1:0-1613 GCA_964557265.1 uncultured Hyphomicrobium sp. | reverse complement strand
GACCAGGTATTCGGTGGTCACCCCGAACCGGCCCGAGGCCACCTGCTTGATCGCCGAGCGCATCGAATCCCCGCTCGGCAGCGGCTTGAACCGCGCCGGGTCCTCACCGCCTTCGCCGGTGTTCGACTTGCCGCCGATCCGGTTCATGGCCATCGCCAGGGTGGTGTGGGCCTCCCAGCTGATCGAGCCGTAGCTCATCGCCCCGGTGGCGAAGCGCCTGACGATCTCGCTCGCCGGTTCGACCTCGTCGAGCGGGACGGGCCGAAGACCATCATCGCCGGCGGGCTTGAGTTCCATCAGCCCGCGGATCGTCAGCATGCGTTCCGACTGGTCGTTGATCGAGCGGGCGAAGTCGCGGTACTTGTCGGGCAGGTTGCCGCGCACCGCGTGCTGCAGGCTGGCGACCGTGTCGGCGGTCCAGGCGTGCTCCTCGCCGCGCAGGCGCAGGCCGTACATTCCGCCGACGTCGAGCATCTTGGCGTATACCGGGTTGTCGCCATAGGCGGCGGCGTGGCGGCGCAGGGATTCCTCGGCGATTTCGGGCAGGCCGACGCCTTCGATGGTCGTCGCGGTGCCGGTGAAGAACTGCTCGACGAAGGCCGACGACAGGCCCACCGCGTCGAAGATCTGCGCCCCGCAATAGGACTGGTAGGTCGAGATGCCCATCTTGGACATGACCTTCAGCAGCGCCTTATCGATCGCCTTGATGTAGCGCTTGTGCGCCTCCTTCACCTCAAGACCAGCTTCGAGCTCGGGGATGAGCTGCTCGACAGTCTCGAAAGCGAGGTAAGGATTGATCGCCTCGGCGCCATAACCGGCAAGCGTCGCGAACTGGTTGACCTCATTGGCTTCGCCCGTCTCGACGACGAGACCGACCGACGTGCGCAGGCCCTGACGGATCAGGTGGTGGTGCACGGCCGACGTCGCGAGCAGTGACGGAATCGGGATGCGATCCGGCCCGGTCGCGCGATCGGACAGGATCACGATGTTGTAATCCATCGACCGGACGGCCTCTTCAGCCTCCGCGCAGATCACGTCGAGCGCGGTCGCCATGCCGCCAGCGCCGGCCTCGGCGGCATAGGTGATGTCGATGGTGATCGACGAGAACTGGTTGTCCGCAACCTCACCGATGGCGCGAATGCGTTCGAGGTCTTCGTTCGTGAGTATCGGCTGGTAGACCTCGAGGCGCTTCTGGCGCGAGGTGCCTTCGAGGTCGAGCAGGTTCGGCCGCGGCCCGATGAACGAGACGAGGCTCATGACGATTTCTTCGCGGATCGGATCGATCGGCGGGTTGGTCACCTGCGCGAAGTTCTGCTTGAAGTAGGTGTGCAGCAGCTTCGGCTTCGACGACAGCGCCGAGATCGGCGTGTCGGTGCCCATCGAGCCGATCGCCTCCTGACCCGACTGGACCATCGGCGCCATCAGAAGCTTGAGGCTCTCCTGCGTGTAGCCGAAGGCCTGCTGCAGATCGAGCAGACTGACGTTGCTCTTCTTGCGCGCCGACTTCTTCGGCAGCGGCAGGTCGGAGACCTGGATCTGCGTGCGCTTCAGCCACTGCCCGTAAGGGTTCTTGCCCGCGATCTCGCGCTTGAGCTCATCGTCGGAAATGATGC
>CAZKZT010000609.1:0-1617 GCA_964557265.1 uncultured Hyphomicrobium sp. | reverse complement strand
GGTAAAGGCACCGGCCACCGCAGCATACCCGAGCGTGAGTCCGGCAATGGGATGGCGCCCGGCGCTCGCGAACGCGACGCCCGCAAGTGGCAACAGAACGAGATAGCCGGCATCTGCCGCGACGCTCGCAAGGATGCCGACAAAGGCCAGAAAATAAGATAGAAACCGAGCCGGAGACACCAGCACAAGCTTGCGGATCAAGGCTTTCACCAGCCCCGACTCTTCCATGACGCCCGCGCCCATCACCGCGCCGATCAGGAGACCAACGGCGGTGAAGTTCATGAAGTTCGGGATCAAGGACACGTACAGGAAGCGGATGCCGTCGAGCGTCAGCAGGCTGCGCACGGTCGTCGTTTCGCGTTCGATGGCATTGGTGGCAGGGTTGATCCTTTCCATCGTCACTGAAGCGCCGAACAGGCTGGCAATGGCCGCAACGACGATGAGGGCACCGATCAGGATCAGAAAGATGATGACGGGATGAGGGACAATGTTCCCTACCCGCTCGATGGCGTCGAGGAGGCGCTGCGTGGCAGACTTTGGTGGCCTGATGCTCTCGGCCATGGATCGCCCCTCTCCGTTCGTTTCCAGAAGCGCACGTTGCCTAGGAGTGCGAGCAGGCGCTCGACGCGTTCACGGCCAATTGCCTGATCCCGCGCTTCCTAGCGGTCGGCGCGCGCGACGACGCTGTGCAGAAAGACGTTCGCACCGGGCTCGGCCTCCTCCTGCACAGTCAGCTCGTTGTTGTTGTGGGTGATGCCGCCGCGGCTCGGCACGAACATCATGCAAGTCGGGCAGTGGCGCGCCATGAAGTATGAGTCGTGGCCCGACACACTGAGCATGTCCATGCGGCTGTGGCCGAATTCATCGGCGTAATCCCGAAAGACCTTGTTGAGGCCTTCGTCGAAGATCGGGCCGCCCCAGGTCCAGGTGTCGAGAATCTCGCCCTCGCACGCCGACCGCGCCGCAGCCACCGGCACCGCCCGGCGCATTCGCTCGGCCATCACGCGTTCGGTCGCAAGGTCTTCGTGGCGAACGTCGACGACGCAGCGGGCCCAGTCCGAGATGATGCCTGGCTTGTTGGGCCACGCGAGGAGATGTGCTGCGGTGCCGCGACCACCATAAGCATGATCCCATCCGATCTGATCGACGGCGTCGAGAAGCCGGCAGCCGGCCAAGAGCGCGTTTTTGCGCCGTTCCATCGGCCAGGGGCCGGTATGTGCCGTCTCTCCCTTGAACTCGACCAGGATGCCGGTCGCGTGCATCGCGCCCGTGACCACACCGATCAGAATCTTCTTCTCGTCTAGAACTGGCCCCTGCTCGACGTGAAACTCGAAGTAGGCATCGACAGGCCGCCCGCCGACCGGTGCCGTGCCGGCATAACCGATGCGCTTCAGCTCCTCACCCAAAACGGTTCCGTCGTCGCCTGGACGCTCGAGCACCCAGTCCACCTCGTAGACGCCCGCGAATGCGCCCGCCGCGACCATGGCGGGAGAGAACCGGCTGCCCTCCTCGTTCGTCCAGTTGACGATCTCGATCGGGCGGGGCGTGACGTAGTCGAGGTCATTGAGCGTGCGTACCAACTCCAAGCCGGTGAGTACCCCAAGGATGCCATCGAAG
>CAZKZT010000608.1:0-1620 GCA_964557265.1 uncultured Hyphomicrobium sp. | reverse complement strand
GTCCCCGCCGAGCCGGCGACCACCTATTGCGTCTCGATCGTCGGCGGGGGGACCTCGATCAATGCCATCCCGGACGAAACGTGGATCGATATCGATCTGCGGTCGGAGTCGGCGAGCGAACTGGCGAAGCTGGATGCCCGTTGCCGCGAGATCCTGACGGCGGCCGTCGAGCAGGAGAACGCGGCCCGCTCGACGAAAGAGGGAAGCATCACGCTGGAAATCAAACAGGTCGGTGATCGTCCGGCGGGCAGCACCTCGCGAAATGCGGACATCGTGGAATACGCGACTGCTGCCTACCGGGCGCACGGATTCGTGCCTGAGCATGTGGCGTCATCGACGGACGCCAACATCCCGATGAGTCTCGCGATACCCGCCATCAAGATCGGTTCGGGCGGGACTGGCGGCCGGGCGCATTCGCTGGGGGAATGGATCGACGTCGAAAAAACCGCCAGCGTTGCCGGCATGAGCGCCAGTCTTGCTGCCATACTGGCCGTGGCTGGCTTCGAAAGCGGTCGATAATCGGATCATAGCGGACGACCCATGCCGACTTTCACGCACGACGGTATCGAGATCGCCTACCTCGACGAGGGTGAGGGCGATCCGATTCTACTCATCCACGGATTCGCCTCCAACCGGTTCGCCAACTGGGTCGATCCGGGTTGGGTCAAGCTGCTGGTCGCGGACGGCCGCCGCGTCATCGCCCTCGACAACCGCGGCCACGGCGAAAGCAGCAAACTCTATGATCCGGCGGTATATTCCGCCCCTGCGATGGCCGAGGATGCGCGCGCCCTGCTCGACCATCTCAGCATCGCACGCGCCGACGTGATGGGCTACTCGATGGGCGCGCGGATCACCGCATTCCTCGCCATGGCGCATGTCGATCGCGTGCGTTCGGCGATTTTCGGCGGCCTCGGCATCAATATGGTGCGCCCGATGGCCGGCACCGGCCCGATCGCGGCGGCGCTCGAGGCGCCGACCGTTGACGACGTGGTCAGCGCGACGGCGCGTACGTTCCGCGTTTTCGCTGAGCAAACGCGTAGCGATCTCAATGCGTTGGCGGCTTGCATCCGCGGTGCTCGCGATCCGATCAAGGCCGATGCGCTGGCGACGCTGACGTGCCCGGTGCTGGTCGCGGTCGGCAGCGAGGACGTGATCGGCGGCTCGGCGGTCGATCTCGCCGCGCTCATTCCGGGCGCCGAGGCGCTGGTGATCGAGCGGCGCGATCACATGCGGGCGGTCGGCGACCGGCAATACAAGGAGGGCGTGCTGGCATTCCTGGCCCGCCGCCCCTGAGGAAAGATCCGTTAAAGCATGGTCCGGGGCCGAATTTCCGCCACCTTACGCGCGCAACGATCGCCGGGGAGCGGACGCTGATGTCCTCGCGATTCGCAAGGTATTGAGGGGGACTGATTTCTTGGAAGCGACGGGGCTGGGGGGAGACGCCGCTACTGCCATGGATGGGGCATGAGCACGCTCTCGCGCTACATCTTCCGGCAGGCGGCGGGGACGACGATCATGATCGTCGTGTCCCTGACGGCGGTCGTGTGGATCGCGCTTGCGCTTCGTCAGCTCAACCTCGTCACGTCGCAAGGCCAGGATACCCTCGCTTTCCTCAAGATC
>CAZKZT010000607.1:0-1621 GCA_964557265.1 uncultured Hyphomicrobium sp. | reverse complement strand
TCGTGGCCGAGCTACTGGTGGAACTCAGATCGCTACCTCGGCCCGGCCATCCTCCTGCAGGCGTACCGCTGGGTGATCGATTCCCGCGATGAAGCGACCGGCGACCGCCTCGACAATCTCGAGGACCCGTTCCGCCTCTATCGCTGCCACACGATCCTCAACTGCGCCAAGGCGTGCCCGAAGGGGCTCAATCCCGCCAAGGCGATCGCCGAGCTCAAAAAGCTGATGGTCGAGCGGCGCGTCTAAAGCGCGTCCGCCTTTAGTGGAATCGGCGCGGTCGCGCGAGCGCGCGTGATATCAGCGGCGCGTCCCGGCCGGATCATCGGATTGGTGTGACCATCGTCGAAGTGGTGGCCGGCGATTCAGCGCGTCAAATCGCCCCCGGCCTCCAGCGGGAAAAACGCCCCTTCACTCCACACACCAAGGCGTCCCTCGTCGTTCTCCGTCGCCAGCTCGACGAGGTCGTAGTAGAGCGCGCGGGTCACGAGTGCTTCGAGGCGTCCACGCACGAGCAGGTAGGGCTTCAGTCCGCCGGTGCCCGGCTCTTCCATGAAGTGGAGCGGATGCGCGGGCCCGCACCTCACGACATCGTCAACATTGGTCCGGAAGATCAAGGCCTGAGCCGCCCCCTCACCTCTGACTTCCATCTCGACCGCCAGGAACGGTGCATCGGCGACCGCAACATCGACCTTCTCGACCGGCGTCACAAGAAAGTGACGGCCGTCGTCATCACGCCGCAGGACACGCGAAAACAGCCGCACGAGCGGCTTCCGGCCGATCGGACTGCCCTGGTAGAACCAGGTCCCATCAGCCGCGATCGCCATGCCGATATCGCCACAATACGGGGGATTCCAACTCTCTACGGGCGGCAGACGATCCTGGCCCTGAGCGCGCAGCATCGCCTCGAGGCCAGCCAACGGTGCGGCATCGTCGGCTCCCGCACCTGGGCCATCCTGCCTTGTTTCCGATCGAGTGCCTTGCTTATCGTGTGGACCCATGAAGCAACCTTGCTTGCGCAGGACAGCGCGCGTTTGGCAACCTAACTACTCAACAGTCGGGCGCATGACCGGTTCCGGATCACAAGGAGCGGTCGCCCCCAAAGATGATGCAGAATGCCCAATGGGCCCGCGCTGCCTGTTTGACCGGCGGCGCGCTCCTTATTCTGACCATGTTCGCCGCCACAAGCTTTCGCAACCCCAGAAAACGGCCTTATAGTCTCCCCATGACAACAGTGATCGACACCCAGGATAACATCGTCGCGCGCGTCGAAGCCGCTGGTGAGCGGGTGCGGCGCGTCCATGAGGCCGCTGCCACGGTGATCTTCGGCCAGGACAAGGTCATCGAGCAGGTGCTCGTGACGCTGCTCTCGGGCGGACATGCGCTGCTGATCGGCGTCCCCGGCCTCGCCAAGACGCTGCTCGTCGAAACGCTGGGCCGCGTGCTCGGCCTCGACGCCAAGCGCATCCAGTTCACGCCCGACCTCATGCCTTCGGACATCATCGGCGCCGAGGTGCTCGAAGATGCCCAGGGCGGACGGCGCAGCTTCCGCTTCATTCGCGGGCCTGTGTTCACGCAGCTGCTGATGGCGGACGAGATCAACCGTGCCTCGCCGAAGACGCAG
>CAZKZT010000606.1:0-1623 GCA_964557265.1 uncultured Hyphomicrobium sp. | reverse complement strand
ACGAGGCGGTGCATGAGATCAAGGGCTTCGACGACCTCCGCCGCCGGCTCGACCCTGCGGACCGGCGCTGCTTCGGCTTCTTTCATCCCTCGCTCGTCGACGAGCCGCTGATCTTCGTCGAGGTGGCCCTGATGGGCGACAGCCCCGGCAGCATCCACTCGGTGCTCGGCGAGGCCCGCAAGAGCGGGACACCGACCCCAGCACCGACCACTGCCGTCTTCTATTCGATCTCGAACTGCCAGGAGGGCCTGAAGGGCATCTCGTTCGGCAACTTCCTGATCAAGCAGGTGGTCGAGGAACTCGCGCGCGAGCAGCCGCAGCTCAAGACGTTCGTCACGCTGTCTCCAGTGCCGACCTTCGCGCGCTGGCTCGACCGCGTGATGGCCGACGACAAGGAAGAGCTGCTCACCGAGAGTGACCGCGAGATCCTCCAGGCGCTCAAGAACCCGGGCTGGATCGAGGACGAGGAGGAAGGCGAGCCGCTGCGCACACCGCTGATGGCGCTCGCCGCCGACTACTTCCTGAAGGCCAAAGCCGCCGATGGCCGCCCGGTGGATCCGGTCGCGCGCTTCCACCTCGGCAACGGCGCGCGCCTCGACCGCATCAACTGGCTCGGTGACCTTTCCGAGAAGGGACTGCGCGAGGCTCATGGCCTGATGGTCAACTACCGCTACGAGCTCAAGGAGATCGAGCGCAATCACGAAGCCTACGCCAACGACGGCGAGGTTGCGGCCTCCCGCGGCGTACGCCAGCTCCAGCGGCCCGCGAAGGCAGCCAAACCGAAAGTTCCGGCACCCAAGGCGCTGCTACAGCTGCCCCTGCGCGACCGGGCGGCCGAACCGGCCAAGGAGTAGCCGGGGCCGCGCACGCGAGCCCTGCATTTCATCACGCACCCGGACGTCGTGATTGATCCAGGCACGCCGGTGCCCCGCTGGCACCTCACCGATGCGATCGCGGTGGTCTGGGCGAGCACCGAGACGAAAGCGATCGCTGCTCCATGCGTGGCGATCGATCGGCTGAGTCAAGGACGCCTGCCCGCACGTCATCAGATACCTTTGGCCCGCCGATCAGGCGTATAGCCGGGGCCTACTGCGGCGCAACACGGACGACGCATTTTCCGATGTCGACATTATCGGCATCCGCTGTGCAAAATTACGTGCGCATCGCACTTGCGGCGAGGCCCCTGTTTCAACGATTATGCAATTTCAAAAATCTGTGAAACGAGCCGGGAGGAATAATGAGGGCCTTGGGTGGGCGGCTGCGCTTTGTCTTGATTCTGGCGCTACTGACGATCGTTCCATCCACGCTCCAAGCGGCGGAAATAGCGAATCGCATTGAACTGACCAACCACCCGATCGGCTATCTGATCCTGCTGATCTTCTTCATCGCCTACGCGCTGGTGGCCGTCGAAGAGGTCATTCAGCTCCGCAAATCGAAACCTGTGGTGCTCGCGGCGGGCCTGATCTGGGTTCTGCTCGGCATCGTCTACACGATCAACGGGCGCAGCGCCGAACTCGAGGTCGCGGCCAAGCACGTCATCCTCGACTATGCCGAGCTGATGCTGTTCCTCATCGTGGCGATCACCTATGTCAACACGATGCAAGAGCGGCGCGTCTTCGATGC
>CAZKZT010000605.1:0-1630 GCA_964557265.1 uncultured Hyphomicrobium sp. | reverse complement strand
TGCGCTATGCGTCGATGAACACCATGATGACGACCGCGGTCATCTTCGTGATCGTCATCGCGGCGTCGCTGTTCTCGCTGGTGTTCCGCGGCCTCGGTGGCGAGCACATGGTCGAGGAGGCGCTGAGGAATGTTCCGGGTGGCGTCAACGGTGCGCTGTTCGTCGTGATGTTCATCATGTTCATCCTGGGATTCTTTCTCGATACCTTCGAGATCATCCTCATTATGTTGCCGGTGTGCGGTCCCGCGCTGCTGATGCTGGGTGTCGATCCGGTCTGGCTCGGCATCCTGATGGGCGTCAACCTGCAGACCAGCTTCCTGACACCGCCGTTCGGCTTCACGCTGTTCTACATGCGCAGTATTGCGCCGCCGAGTATCACGACCGGTGAGATCTGGATGGGATCGATCTCGTGGACGTGGCTGCAGGTGTTCGCGCTCGGCCTCATTTGGTCGTTCCCCGGTACGGCAACGTGGTTGCCGAAGTACCTGTTCGGCGGGCCCACGCCTGCGGCCATTCACGGCCCGGCCACGGCGGGTGAGAAGCCCGCAGGCAGTGCACCCCGTACCCTCGATTCAATCCTCGGCACGACGAAGTTGGATCAGGACGGTATGCCGATCGAAACCGACAATCCGTTTGCTCCGAAGAAATAGGACGCAGCCCGGTCATGAACTACACCGATATCGAATGGGGCGTGGGTCTGCTGGCACTTTGGGCGGTGACGTTCGTCGTGCTGTGGAAGACGATCGACCGTCCGGGACGCCCTGGCATCATTCGCGGCAAGCTTGTGACCGAGCATTTCATGCTCGCTCACATCCTGCTCCTCATTGTCGCCATCAGCATGCTGGTGAAGGGCTCAGGCTTGTTCAATTGAGCCGGCGCACGGCCGTGATCGACGGAGAATGAAAAAGCCCCGCGGCAGAACCTGCCGCGGGGCTTTTCATGCGTCGTTCGGCGCTGGATCAGCCGGGGAACTTGTAGTCGAGCAGACGGGCATTCATGAAGCCCTGCTCGGCGATACGGTTCCAGCTCGCCTGTTCCTTGCGTGCCTTGAGGAACGACTCGATGACTTCCTTCGTCACCGCGTCGCCGCCGTCACGCAGTTCCTGGATCACTTCGCCGGACTTCTCGCCGTAGACCTGGAGGAAGTCGTTCGGGAAGCGCTTGAGCTGCACGTTGTGCTGACCGATCAGGGTCTGCAGTGCCGCACCGTTGCGGGCGTTGAACTCGGCCGTGAACCGGATGCTCTCCGCATAGACGCACGCCTCGAAGATGGCGCGGATGTCCTTCGGCAGTGCCGTCAGTTTCTTCTTGTCGACGGTGACTTCCACCTGTGTGCCGGGCTCGTGCATGCCGGGCCAGTAGTAGTACTTGGCGACCTTGAAGAAGCCGAACGTGAGGTCGTTCCAGGGGCCGACCCACTCGGTCGCGTCAATTGCGCCGGACTGCAGTGCCGCGAAGATTTCGCCGCCCGGCAGGTTGACGACCGTGAGGCCCATCTTCTTGAGCGCTTCGCCACCGAGGCCGGGGATGCGCATCTTCATGCCGCTGACGCTGGCGGCGCTGGTGATTTCCTTGTTGAACCAGCCGCCCATCTGCACGCCGGTTGAACCGCCGTGGAAGCCCTTGAGGC
>CAZKZT010000604.1:626-1644 GCA_964557265.1 uncultured Hyphomicrobium sp. | reverse complement strand
GCGATCAGTTCATCCGTGGGTCGCATTTAAGGTCCGACGCTTTAGCGCTGCCGCTGCGGCGGCAACCACGCCGCCGCTCCGGCGTTCCACAATCAAGCCAAGTATTCGCGCCAACCGCGCGATGAAAGCGTGCCTGCGCAGCGCCTCCCGGCGCGCAGGGACTGTGTGCCCGCAACAGTGCGCTCCCAGGCACCAAAGACGAGGAGGATAATCCAATGAAAGTACGCGAATCCATGACGCAGACCGTGGCGATCGCAGGTCCCGACCAGACGATCTCGGAAGCGGCGCTGCTGATGGCGCAGCATGACTTCGGCGCCCTGCCGGTCGGCGAGGGCGACCGCCTCGTCGGCATGATCACCGACCGCGATATTGCGCTCAGAGCCGTCGCTCAGGGCCTTGGCCCCGATACGCCGGTGCAAAACGTAATGACCCAAGACGTGAAATACTGCTTCGACGACGAGGACACCGCCCACGTCGCCCGCAACATGGGCGAGCAGCGCGTGCGGCGCCTGCCGGTCGTGAACCGCGACAAGCGGCTGGTCGGCATTCTATCGCTCGGCGACGTCGCCGTGAACCAGGCGCAGCCGGCCGGCAAGGCGCTGGCGGGCATCTCCCAGCCCGGCGGACCGCACTCGCAGTCGGACGCCGCGCTGGCCCAGGAACTTTAAGGGCCCACCGGCGTCGACGCCGGTGGGATCGCCGCAACCGGGCACGCGCCTGCCGTGAGGACGTGCCCGGTTGTACGGTCCGGAGAGCGTCCGCCCGCCTTCACGCCCGTTGATCAACCAAGGAAGGCAGCTTTGCAGGCCCCGGCCTTGCGCGCGTGCAGGCGTTCGCGGTATGGCTGCGCCACGATCACCGCGGGGTACGCCGCGTGTACATCGGCATTTTCTCGCCCCTGTCGCGCAGCATATTGAACCGCAATCGCGCCGGCATCGCGAAGCCGCCGGCCTCTTTTCCAACCTTTGCAGCAGCGGGAGCACCTCCATGGCCGTGAAAGTC
Organism: uncultured Hyphomicrobium sp.; assembly: GCA_964557265.1. Classification (GTDB taxonomy): domain Bacteria; phylum Pseudomonadota; class Alphaproteobacteria; order Rhizobiales; family Hyphomicrobiaceae. The sequence goes on along the minus strand of CAZKZT010000604.1, from coordinate 642 downwards.
GCAATCAACGGGTTCG
>CAZKZT010000604.1:0-616 GCA_964557265.1 uncultured Hyphomicrobium sp. | reverse complement strand
TCGAGAGGAAGTGACGAGAAATGGCTGTACGGGTTGCAATCAATGGGTTCGGCCGCATCGGCCGCAATGTTCTGCGCGCGATCGCGGAAAATGGCCGCAAGGACATTCAGGTCGTCGCGATCAACGACCTCGGCCCGGTCGAAACCAATGCCCATCTGTTCCGCTTCGACAGCGTCCACGGCCGCTTCAATGGCGAGGTCAAGGTCAACGGCGACACGATCGACGTCGGCACCGGCCCGATCAAGGTCACCGCGGTGCGCAACCCGGCCGAGCTGCCGCACAAGGAACTTGGCGTCGAGATCGCCATGGAGTCGACCGGCATCTTCACCTCGAAGGAGAAGGCCCTGGCCCACATCACCGCTGGCGCCAAGCGCGTGATCGTGTCAGCGCCCGCCGACAACGCCGACCTGACCGTCGTCTACGGCGTCAATCACGACAAGCTGACCAAGGACCACATCGTCATCTCGAATGCCTCGTGCACGACCAACTGCCTCGCGCCGGTCGTGAAGGTGCTGAACGACGCCGTCGGCATCGAGAAGGGCTTCATGACGACGATCCACGCCTACACCGGCGACCAGCCGACGCTCGACACGATGCACAAGGATCTCTACCGCGC
>CAZKZT010000603.1:0-1646 GCA_964557265.1 uncultured Hyphomicrobium sp. | reverse complement strand
AACCGCTATGGTGCGCCGCACGTTTATCCGACGCGGCCGATCGAGGCCGCCCAGCCCCAGGGGATACGCCAATGGCCGCGAGCATCGTGCCGCATTTCGCCAACGATCTCGGCGTCGAGAAGATCTACGTCGGCGCCAAGGAGCTGAAGTGCATGGGCGCGCGGCGGCCCTACGATCACCCGCACGTCTATCTCGACATGGGTGCCGACACGCAGATCCTCTGCCCCTACTGCTCGACGCTCTATGTCTATGACCCGCGCCTGGAGCCGACCGAGACGGAGCCCAAGGGCTGCCTCGTCGAGCTTGAGACGGCGGAATAAAGCGCCGCCGGGCTGCGGCCCGGCTCCAAGGCTCGCGCGATGGCACACGATGCACCCGTCCTGATCGCCGGTGGCGGCATCGCTGGCCTCGCGACCGCCCTGGCGCTGGCGAAGCGCGACATTCCCTCGCGGATTCTCGAACTGCGGGATGAACCCTCCGAAGCCGGTGCTGGCATCCAGATCGGCCCCAATGGCGTTCGCGTGCTGTCGCTGCTCGGCGTCGCCCCGCTGCTGGCACTCAAGGCGGGCCATCCGGACGAAATCATTGCACACCAGGGCGCCACCGGCCGTGTGCTGTCACGCATGCCGCTCGGCGGCTGGATCGAAGCGCGTCACGGGGCGCCGTACTGGGTCGTCCATCGCCGCGACCTGCACGCGGCCTTGCTGACGGCAGTCGCGGCCGAGCCGCATATCGAGATGGTGACCGGCTTTGCCGTCGCGGACGTGACAGCACGCGGAGAGCGCGTCGAAGTGCGCGATGCGCATGGGACCGTTGTGCAAGCCTCGCTCCTTATTGGGGCGGACGGCATCCGCTCGCGGGTGCGCGCCGCCGTTTCACCCGAGACGCGCCTGACCTTCTCCGGCAAGACCGCCTCACGCGCCCTCTTGCCGCCGGACGCCGCACACGCACTCGGTGCTTCCAATGCGGTCGGCGTCTGGCTCGCGCCCGGGGCTCACGTCGTTCACTACCCCGTCGAGGCAGGCGCGCGCACCGCCGTCGTGGTCATCGTTCCGGACGATCGCCTCACCGAGGACTGGGCGGCGGCGAGCGACTGGACGAACCTTGCGCCTCACCTCGCACCCTTCGCCCCGGAGCTGACGCGCGTCCTCGCGACCGCCCCCGAATGGCGCCGATGGGCCCTGTTCCGGGCCGATCCGGCCCCGCGCCTCACCGCCGGTCGCATCGCCCTCGCCGGTGATGCCGCACACCCCGTCTTTCCGTTTCTGGCGCAGGGCGGCGTGATGGCGCTCGAGGACGCCGTCGTGCTCGCACACGCCCTCGCGGCCGACCGGCGTGATCCACGACGCGCGCTCACCGCCTACGACGCAGCACGCCGCCGCCGCGTCGATGCGATCGTCGCGACATCACAGCAGAACGGCCGGATTTTCCATCTGTCGGGCCCCGCTGCGACCGCGCGCAACCTCGCGATGGCCGTCGCTCCCGCCTCGCGCCTGATGGCCCGCTATGACTGGGTATACGGCTGGAAACCGCCAGCGTAGAGATGATCAGAACGGGCTTTTGCCGCCGCGGCGGTGCTCAACGGGCTCGCCTTTGCAGTCGAACTTCTGCGCTTCGCCATCCGCGACCTCGCGCGCGAAATCGAT
>CAZKZT010000602.1:0-1653 GCA_964557265.1 uncultured Hyphomicrobium sp. | reverse complement strand
TGCGTGAGAACGAGGCTGCGGTCGAATCCGTCGGCAAGAACATCCTCTACATGAAAGTAACGAGCTTCGTGGTCGGCAGCGCGCTCGCTGCGGTCGCCGGCTCGCTCTACGCGCGATACATCACCTTTGTCGGCGTCGACAGTTTCACCGTCGACACCACGATCTACGTGCTGGCGATGGTCATCCTCGGCGGCATGGGCAATCTGGCAGGATCGGCCCTCGGCGCGGCCATCCTCGTTCTGCTGCCGGAGCTGCTGAAGTTCGTCGACTTGCCGCCGGACATTGCCGACAAATCGCGCGCGCTCATCTACGGTCTTCTGCTGATCATCATTCTGCGCGTGCGGCCGGAGGGCTTGCTTGCGGAACGGCATACGGCAACCACACAGGGGCTCGCCGCGAAGGCGGCTGAGATCGGTGCGTCGCCGGTGGCGGGTGCCGGCGCTGCCGGCAAAGCACGGCCGGAGAAGGACACTGTCACGCTCGTCGGGCAGAATCTCGCCAAGCGCTTCGGCGGCATCGTCGCCGTCAACGACTTCACGATCCAGCTCAAGGCCGGAACGGTCGTCGGCCTCATCGGTCCGAATGGCGCGGGCAAGACGACTGCCTTCAACCTGCTGACCGGATTTCTCGTACCGACGTCGGGCAAGATCCTCTACAACGGCCGCGACATCACCGGCCTCAAGCCGCACCGGATCGTCCACTCCGGCGTCGCGCGCTCGTTCCAGGACCTGCGGCTGTTCACGCGCATGACCGCACTCGAAAACGTGATGGTCGCACTACCCGATCAGAGCGGCGACAATGTCCTCTCCGTCTTCACGGTGCCCGGCCGCATCGCACGAGAGGAGGTCCAGAACTACATTCGCGCGATGGACATCCTCAAGTTCGTCGGCCTCGAGCAGAAAGCGGAGGAGACGGCTGACAATCTCTCCTACGCCGAAGAGAAGCTGCTCGTGATCGCACGCTTGCTGGCGACCGGCGCGGATGTGCTTCTGTTCGATGAACCGCTGTCGGGTCTCGATCCCAATACGCTGCGCGGCATCTTCCCGATCATTCGCAAGCTCGCTGCCGACGGCAAGACGATCTGCATCATCGAGCACAACCTGGATGTCATCAGAAGCGTCTGCGACCACGTCGTCTTCCTTGACGATGGTCGCGGACTCGCCGAAGGCGCACCCGAGGAGCTTCTCGCCAATCCAGCACTTGCAGAGAGATACTTCTCATGACGGCCGGTGACGCAGGCGCGACCAGCGCAATCCTCCAGGCATCGAATCTCGGCGCGGGCTACGGCAAGAAGGCCGTCGTGTTCGATCTCTCGTTTCATCTCAACAAAGGCGAGATGCTGATCTTTCTCGGCCACAACGGTGCGGGAAAGACGACGACGGCGGCCGCGCTGTTCGGCATGATGCAGCCGAAGACCGGCAAGGTGCTGTACGAAGGCCGCGACATCACGGGCCGTTCTCCAGCTCTCAACGTGCGCGATGGCATCTCATACGTGCCACAGGGTCACGGCATCTTCCGGCGCCTGACGGTGCGCGACAATCTCGATCTCGGTGCCTTTCCGCTCGCCGACAAGAGCCGCATACCCGCAAATATCAAGACCGTGTTCGAGCTGTTCCCGATCCTGCAGGAGCGTCAAAGCCAGATCGCAGGCAC
>CAZKZT010000601.1:0-1657 GCA_964557265.1 uncultured Hyphomicrobium sp. | reverse complement strand
TCCAATCTCGGCGACACCTCGACGCTCGCCGAGCCCGCGGTGGTCGAGGATCTCGTCGCCAATCGCCAGAACCGCAAGACCGGCTGAGTCCGTCGCGCGTTTGCATTGCAGTCAAAGGGGGGGCGGAAGCGCCGGCGGTCTTCGGATCGCCGGCGCTTCCCATTTTCAGGCAACGCGCCAGCACTTCATTGCGCGCGCGGGCATGCCGCTGCATGATCTGCGCATTGTTGTTTCTAGCGCATGGAGCCAATGCGGTATGTGGCGCGAGATCGAGCCCTCGGAAGTGCGTGATGTCTCAGTCGACGGCTATCGCGTCTGCACGTACTCCTTCGGCTCCGGCGAGAACGTCGTCTTGTGCCTGAACGGCGGGCCAGGGTTGCCTTGTGACTACCTGCGCGAGGCGCACGCCTGTCTGATCGACCAGGGCTACCGCGTCGTCGCGTTCGACCAGCTCGGCACAGGAAATTCCGATCGTCCGGCTGATCCGGCGCTGTGGACCATCGGCCGTTACGTCGAGGAGACCGAAACGGTGCGCACGGCGCTGGGTCTCGGCAAGGTGCACCTGCTCGGGCACTCGTGGGGCGGCTGGCTCGCGATCGACTATGCGCTGACGTATCCCGAGAACCTCAAGACGCTGATCCTCGAGGACACGGTCGCGGACATGCCGCATCTCGCGAGCGAGCTGGAAAAGCTGCGTGCCGCGCTCGGGTCCGAGACTGTCGCGATGATGCAGAAGCACGAGGCGGCCGGCACCTATGATCATCCTGAGTATCAGGCGGCGGTGACGATCCTCAACTACCGCCATGTCTGCCGCCTGCCCGAGTGGCCAGCGCCGATCAGGCGCTCGCTCGATGACTGGAACATGGGCCCGTACATGACCATGCAGGGGCCGAACGAGTTCCTCTACATCGGCAATCTCAAGGACTGGAACCGGGTGCCCGATCTGCCGCGGATCAAGGTGCCGGTGCTGATCACGGTCGGCGCGCATGATGAGCTGACGCCCGCCTGCGCGCTGCGCATGAAGCTCGCGCTGCCCGATGCCGAGATCAAGGTGTTCCCCAATTCGAGCCACATGCCGTTCTACGAGGAGCCGGGGCTGTACTATCCGGCGCTCATCGACTTCCTGGCCCGGCGCGGAGCGGGCGGCTGAGCCGCATCGTGGTTGCCTTGCCCGAGGCAGTTTAGCGGCCTAGTGTGGCGGCCGAAACCGCGCCCCATCCTGCGGGCGCTGGCAGCGTTCATCTCATCACAGGACCTCATCGATCATGGCGCAAGAACTCACCCATTTCATCGGCGGCAAGAAGGTCAAGGGCACCAGCGGCCGGTTCGGCGATGTGTTCTGGCCGATGACGGGCGAGGTCGCGGCGCGTGTACCGCTCGCATCGGTCGCCGAGGTCGATGCCGCAGTGCAGAACGCGCGGGCGGCGCAGCCGGCGTGGGCGGCGGTCAATCCCCAGCGTCGTGCGCGCGTGATGGCGCGCTTTGTCGAGCTGCTCAATCGCGACATCGACAAACTCGCCGACGTGCTGGCGCGTGAGCATGGCAAGACCGTGCCGGACGCCAAGGGCGACATCCAGCGCGGCCTCGAGGTCGCGGAGTTCGCGACGGGCATTCCGCATCTGCTGAAGGGCGAATACACAGACGGCGCCGGCCCGGG
>CAZKZT010000600.1:1408-1658 GCA_964557265.1 uncultured Hyphomicrobium sp. | reverse complement strand
CACGCAGCAAGGTCGTCTTGCCGACACCGTTGCGGCCCATCAGCGACATGACCTCGCCTTTGCGCGCCTCGAGCTCGACACCGCGGAGTACCTGCGCTGCGCCGTACTTCAGATTGACGCCTTCGACCTTGAGCATCGTGTTCTCCTGCCCTTCAGCGCCCGAGGTAGACTTCGACGACGCGGGGGTTTTCCGATACGGCGTCGATGGCGCCTTCGGCCAGCACCGTGCCTTCGTGCAGACACGTCACCT
>CAZKZT010000600.1:0-1398 GCA_964557265.1 uncultured Hyphomicrobium sp. | reverse complement strand
GCGCGAACTCGGCGTCAAGGTGACGTGTCTGCACGAAGGCACGGTGCTGGCCGAAGGCGCCATCGACGCCGAGTGCGCGGACGAACGTCATGTCATGCTCGACGACGACGACGGAATGGTCGGCGGCCGAGATGCGCCGCAGAAGCTCCGCCGTTGCTTCCGTTTCGGCGTCGGTCATGCCGGCGACCGGTTCGTCGACCAGCAGCAGTTTCGGATCCTGGGCGAGCAGCATGCCGATTTCGAGCCACTGCTTCTGGCCATGGCTCAGCAATCCCGCCAGACGCGAGCGCTGCGCGGCGAGGCCGACGGTGGTCAGGATCTCGTCAATGCGTTGCGCCTCGTCAACGGTCGTGCGGGCAAACAGAACCGTCCGCGCGCGGCGGTCACCTTTCAGCGAGAGGAGAATGTTGTCCTCGACCGTGTGGCTCTCGAAGACCGTCGGCTTCTGGAACTTGCGGCCGATGCCGAGATTGGCGATCGCGGCTTCATCGAGGCGCGTGAGGTCGATGCCACGATCGAACAGGACCTCGCCCGTATCCGGGCGAGTCTTGCCAGTGATCACGTCCATCATCGTCGTCTTGCCGGCCCCGTTGGGGCCGATGATGGCGCGCATCTCGCCGGGCGCGATCTGCAGGGACAGCTCATTGAGCGCACGAAAGCCGTCGAAAGAGACGCTGACGCCGTCGAGGTAGAGGAGACTCGGTGTCAGCGGCGGCGGGACATCGGTTTCGACAAGCGCGTTCATGGATCGTGTTCCTACTCGGCAGGCTGAGCAGCAGAGCCGGATTTGGCCGGCACCTTCTCGTCGGAGGCCGCATCGCCAGGTGTACGCCAGCGCTCCCAGTATTCGTAGAACGTCCCGAGTATGCCTTTCGGCAGAAAGATCGTCGTGAGGACGAACAGCAGGCCGAGCGCGAACAGCCAGTAGGGTGCGAGGAAGCCCGTTGTGAATGTCGTCTTGGCGAAGTTGACGAGCACGGCGCCGAGCGCCGCACCGGCAAGCGTGCCGCGCCCGCCGACCGCGACCCAGATCACCACTTCGATCGAGTTCGCGGGGGTGAATTCGCTCGGATTGATGATGCCGACCTGGGGCACGTAGAGCGCGCCCGCAATGCCGGCCATGATCGCCGACACGGTGAACACGAAGGTTTTGTAGTGCTCGACACGATAGCCGATGAAGCGGGTGCGGCTCTCCGCGTCACGGATCGACACGAGAACTTTGCCGAGCCGCGATGTGACGATCGCCTTGGCGACGATGAAGCCGAGGGCCAGTGCCAAGGCGGACGCTGCGAAGAGTGCCGCGCGTGTCGACATCGCCTGGATCGGAAACCCGAGGATGTCCTTGAAGTCGGTCAGGCCGTTGTTGCCGCCGAACCCCATATCGTTGCGGAAGAAGGC
>CAZKZT010000599.1:0-1660 GCA_964557265.1 uncultured Hyphomicrobium sp. | reverse complement strand
CTCTAGCGTTTCACCTCCGCACTCGATGGCAGGCCCAGTTCCTGTTCCAGTTCCGCGATGCGCGTGCGCAGCTTCTTCATCTCCTCGCTGCGGCGCGCCATGCGCAACTGAACCCGATTGATCTCGCGGAAGCTGTCCAACGAGTTGTCGCGCGAATGACTGCGGACCCGATCGCGCTGCATGTCGAACATCTTCTGGCGATCATCATCATTCTGCTCACCGAGCTGGCGTAACCGCTCACGCGCCTGTGCGAGCTCGACGACCTTGCCCGTCTGATCGGTTTTGCGCTGCAGTTCCTGCTCCAGCTCCTGCAGGCGCGCCTGGATGTCGGCCTGGCTCGGCCCCTCGGGGCGCGCGACGAAACCCGGCGCCGCCGCGAGATGAAAGTAGAAGTCGCCCGTCAGCGAGGAGTGATCCCACGGCACTTGCTTGCCACTGGTCGCCGACAACACGTCCTTGCGCACGTCGATCATTACCGAGGTCAGATTGCGGCCTGCAACCTTGATGCCCTTCACGAGCGCCTCTGTGAAGGGCGAGTTGCCCCCTGTGCCATCGAGCGCCACGTTGCCCGGCTGGGTCGAGTACGAGATGAATGTGCCGACGCCCGTCTTCACCTGGGCGAGGCCCTGTCCCACGCTGGTCGACCGCGTCCCCATCGAGCGCGCGAGGTTGCGCGACAATGGATTGTCGCGGCAGGCATCGAGGAACACGAGATTGGTCTTGTTCTCGCGATCGATCTCCATCTGGCGGAGCACGAAGTCCACGGCCACCGCCTCGAAGTCGAGATCGCGCTCGCCCTGCATCGCGGCATCGATCGGCACGAGGTAGTTGCGCCCGCCGACCTGCAGCGCGTGACCCGCATAGAAAAACAGCGCCACGTCGGCGCCGCCCAGCGCACGCGCGAAGTCCCGCATCTTGCCATCGAAGGCGCGCTTGTCGAGATCGATGCCGGCGATCACCTCGAAACCCGACTCGGTCAGCACCTTCGCCATCTCGGCGGCGTCGTTGGCCGGATTGGCGAGCACCGTCGCGTGGGTATACGCCGAGTTGCCGATCACCAGCGCCACGCGCTTCTCGGCCAAGGCCGGCAACACCGCCAGGAACTGAACGGCGAGGATGGCGACGAGCAGACGTAGACGCGACATTCAGCGAGCCCCCATAGTCATTGACGCCCAAGCTCTAGGGGGCGAATTCGACAGATCCAAGACGAAATTTTCGAAGCCCGATCGATGCCATGGCGCCATGGGTTCGGGCGCGCGTTTTGATCGGGAACCTGCCCGAGGATGGCGCGTTTGTGCAAGGACTTTCCGCCCTCTGCTGCTTTCCAGCGACTGGCAGGTTCTCGTGATCACCCCCGCCAAGGATCTGCGCGGCGGCCGGCCGCTGTGGGCCGACACACCCCGCATCGATGTCAGATTGCGCACGCGCCTCGTCCGCGAGAGCTGCGATGTCGCCGTCGTCGGCGCTGGCATCAGCGGCGCGCTGATCGCACTCGGCCTCGCCGAGCATGGACGCGATGTGATCATCGTCGATCGCGATCGGCCCGGCCGCGCGAGCACGATCGCGAGCACCGCCATGATCCAGTTCGAGCTCGACACGCCTCTGATCGAGCTTGCAGACAAACGGGGAGCGAAACCCGCTGTGGACGTCTACCGGCGCT
>CAZKZT010000598.1:0-1666 GCA_964557265.1 uncultured Hyphomicrobium sp. | reverse complement strand
AAGCCTACAGATCATCCAGGGAGAAACACCATGCGCTCAATCTTTGCGGGGCTCGTTTCGGCGGCTCTCTTAATTTCCGGTGGCGCGGCAAACGCGCAAATCTCCGGAGACGCCGTGAAAATCGGCGTTCTCAACGATCAGTCGGGCCTTTATGCGGATTTCGGCGGAACGGGCTCTGTGCTCGCTGCCCGGATGGCCGTGGAGGACTTCGGCGGCACGGTGCTCGGCAAGCCGATCCAGATTCTTTCGGCGGATCACCAGAACAAGGTCGACCTCGCCTCCTCGACGGCGCGCCAATGGATCGACGTCGAGGGTGTAGATGTGTTCGCCGATCTCACGAACTCGGCGGTGGCGCTCGCGATCCAGAACCTCGCGAGAGAGCGCAATCGTATCGCGCTGTTCTCTGGGCCGGCGACGACGCGGCTCACGAATGAGGACTGCTCGCCCAACGGTTTTCATTGGACATTTGACACCTACTCGCAGGCGATCGGCAGCGCGCGCGCCATCCTGCAGGAAGGCGGCAAGGAATGGTTCCTGCTCGTTGCCGATTACGCCTTCGGCCATCAGATGGCAGCGGACTTGACCGCTGAGATCACGTCGAAGGGCGGCAAAGTTCTCGGCCAAGTCCGCCACCCGACCGGCAGCAGCGACTTCTCATCCTTCCTCCTGCAGGCGCAGGGCTCGAAGGCGCCGATCATCGGGCTCGCGAATGCCGGTCTCGACACCGTCAATGCGGTGAAGCAGGCCAGCGAGTTCGGGATTACCGACGGCGGGCAGAAGCTCGTCGGCCTCGTCATCGTCATCACGGATGTCCACGCGATGGGCCTCAAGGGTGCGCGCGGGCTCGTTGCGACAACTGCCTACTACTGGGATCGTGACGAAGGCAGCCGCGCGTTCGCAGCGCGCTTCGAGGCACAGACCAAGCGCAAGCCGGGCATGGTCCAGGCCGGTGTCTACTCGTCGGTCACCCACTACCTCAAGGCCGTGAAGGCTGCCGGAACCGACGAGGCCAAAGCCGTGGCCGCGAAGATGCGGGAGATGCCCGTCGATGACTTCTTTGCCAAAGGTGCCAAGATCCGCGCTGACGGCCGGCTGATCCACGACATGTATCTGGTCGAGGTCAAGAGCGAGAAGGAATCGAAGGGGCCGTGGGACTACTACAAGATCCTGCGCACCATCCCCGGTGATCAGGCGGCATTGCCGCTCGCCGACAGCAAGTGCCCGCTGGTCAAGAAGTAGAAACATCATGACGTGCAACGAGGCGCGGAGCAGCGCCTCGTTGCGACGTATCAGCGGATCAACCGTAGCTGCGATCGTCGGCGATCACCTTGCCGTCGTTGGGCAATGTGCCCGGCGCGACCAGCTCGATGGTCGACTTGAGCTTAGTGACCTGCTGGACGGCTTCGTCTATGCGCTGGGCGAGGCCAGCATCCGGTGACGGTGCCTCCGCCTTCAGCGTCATCAGGTCCTGCTCGCCTGCGCGCGTGACGACGAGGCGGACGCGGTGGAGCTCGGGGAACTGCTTGGCCACTTCCGCGACCTGCTCCGGATGCACGAACATGCCCTTCACCTTGGTCGTCTGGTCGGCGCGTCCGAGCCAGCCGCGAATGCGCAAGTTCGTGCGCCCGCACGGTGAGCTGCCGGGGAGGATCGCGGAAAGATCGCC
>CAZKZT010000597.1:0-1679 GCA_964557265.1 uncultured Hyphomicrobium sp. | reverse complement strand
GCATTGCGATCGGCTTCGTTGAGGCCGCCCTTGAGCCAGATGGCGCTGTTGAGGTCGGCGATTGCTTGCGCGGGGCGGCCTTGCCGCCGGTGCGCGACACCGCGCAGGTAGAGCGCGCGCGCCATATGATTGCTGGCCAGACCGCCGCCCGCGAGAATACCGTCGAGCGTGGTCATTGCAGCACCGGCATTGCCATCGGCGAGCGACTTGGCCGCGCTATCGAGCAGCCGGTCCGTATCGGCACCCTTGGCTTGCGTCTTGCCCGCCGACTTCTTCGACGGCGCTTTGCGGGCGGACTTTCCGGATTTCTGGGGCCCGGCGGACTGCGCAGCCGCCGGCGAGAGGCCGCCCGATGCGACCGGCATCGCGATCGCCATCGACAAAACAACCCCTACGAGACCGAAGCCCAAACTCAGGCGCATCACAATTCTCCGGGACCCCCCTCGTCCGGGTCCGATTCGCGCATCATCCGGCCGACTATGACAAACCCCTTGCGCCCGGCAAATGTAAGGCAGCCCCTTTTCCCCGAAAGGAGCATTAATCCACAGGGTTACCCCTACTCCACCGTCACGGACTTCGCCAAATTGCGCGGCTGGTCGACGTCCGTGCCCATGAACGTCGCCGTATGGTAGGCGATGAGTTGCATTGGCAGGGCATACACGATCGGCGCTGCGAACGGATGCACCTTCGGCACGCTCAGATGGGTCGCGACCCGGCAGCCGACCTTGTCGGAGTTGGCATCCGAAACGAGCACGATCTGCCCGCCGCGCGCCGCCACTTCCTGCATGTTCGAGACTGTCTTCTCGAACAGGTCATCCTCCGGCGCCACCACGACCACCGGCACGTTCTCATCGATCAGCGCGATCGGCCCGTGCTTCATCTCACCCGCCGCGTATCCTTCCGCGTGGATGTATGAAATCTCCTTGAGCTTGAGTGCCCCCTCCATCGCGATCGGGAACGCTGTCCCGCGTCCGAGGTAGAGCACGTCGCGCGCCTTCGCCAGCCACGGCGCCATCTCCTCGTAGCGCTTCTCGTCGCGCAGCAGCTCGACGATGTGGCGCGGCACCGTCGTCAGTGCCTCGACCAGCTCACGCTCGGCTTCGGCACTGATCGATCCGCGCGCCCGGCCGATCGCCAGCGCGAAACACGCAAGCGTCGCGAGCTGGCAGGTGAACGCCTTTGTCGACGCGACGCCGATCTCGGGCCCTGCCAGCGTCGGCAGCACCGCATCGCTCTCGCGCGCGATCGTCGACGTGCGCACATTGACCACGGACAGAATGCGCTGCCCCTGCGCCTTGCAGTAGCGCAGAGTCGCGAGCGTATCCGCCGTCTCGCCCGACTGCGAGATGAACAGCGCCACGCCGCCCTCCGGCATCGGCGCTTCACGATAGCGCATCTCGGAGGCGACATCGATCTCGACCGGCACGCGCGCATAGCGTTCGAGCCAGTATTTTGCGACCATTCCGGCGAGATAAGCGGTGCCGCACGCCGAGATCGTCACCCGCGGAATCTTCGCGAGATCGACACCGATGTCGGGAAACGCGATCCTGCCCGCCGTCAGGTCGATGTAGTTGGTCAGCGTGTGCGAGATCACTTCCGGCTGCTCATGGATCTCCTTGAGCATGAAGTGCTTGTAGTTGCCCTTGTCGACCAGGAAGCCCGATGCCGACGAGGTGATC
>CAZKZT010000596.1:0-1685 GCA_964557265.1 uncultured Hyphomicrobium sp. | reverse complement strand
GCACGGGTGACCACGGCTGCGAGTACATGACCGGCGGCGTCGTCGTCGTGCTTGGCCCCACGGGCCGCAACTTCGCGGCCGGCATGTCGGGCGGCATCGCCTACGTTCTCGACGAAGCGGGCGACTTCGAGACGCGCTGCAACCTCTCGATGGTCGATCTCGAACCGATCGCCGCCGAGGAAGAGGCCATGCGCAAACTCGCAAACCAGAGCGGCGACCTCGCCAGCCACGGCCTCGTGGACGTCATGCAGAACATGACGGCTCAGGATACCGAGCGTCTGCACGCGCTGATCACGCGCCACGCGCACTACACCAACTCGGCCAAGGCGCAGACGATCCTCGCCGACTGGCCGACGTGGCTCGCGAAGTTCCGCAAGGTGATGCCGATCGAGTATCGCCGCGCACTCAAGGAGATGGAGAAACTCCAGGCCGCCGACACGACAGGCCTCGATGTCCTCGAGATCGGCATCCCGAAAGGAGCGGCACAGCCCAAAGCGAAGGGCAATGGCCGGTCCAAGATCAAACCAGCGGAGTAGGCGTCATGAAGATCTACGGTGACGCCATCTCGGGAAATTGCCTCAAGGTGAAGTGGACGGCCGATGCTGTCGGCCACCGCTACACCTGGGTTCCGGTCGATATCATGAAGGGTGAGACGCGCGCGCCCGCGTATCTCGCCAAGTTTCCGCAGGGGCAGGTACCGGCAATCGAATTCGAGGACGGGCGCACGCTCGGCCAGTCGAATGCGATCATCCGCCTCCTCGCGCGCGGCTCCGGGCTGCTGCCCGAGGACGGCTTCGCGCAGGCCAAGGTCGACGAGTGGCTGTTCTGGGAGCAGTACAGCCACGAACCCTACGTCGCGGTCTGCCGTTTCCACATGAAGTATCTTGGACGCACGAAAGATGAGCGCGAGCCTTGGCGCGTCGAGCGGGCCGAGAAAGCACTCGATCTGATCGAGCAGCAGCTCGACGGCCGCGATTTCCTCGCAGGCCCATCGGTGACGATCGCGGATGTCGCGGTCGTCGCCTACACGCGATTGGCGGATGAAGGTGGCTTCGATCTCGACGAACGACCACGAACGCGAAAATGGATCGCGCGCTGCGAAAGCAGCCTGCGCATCCACTGAACCCGCATCCGATACACGCCGATCCGAAAGACATTCACATGGGCAAGATCACCGGTTTCCTCGAGTTCGAACGCGCCGATCGCGGTTATCGCCCGGTCGAGGAACGCCTCAAGCACTACAAGGAATTCGTCGAGCCGCTGCCTGAGAAGGACGTCAGGACGCAGGCGTCGCGGTGCATGGACTGCGGCATCCCGTATTGTCACAACGGCTGCCCGGTCAACAACCAGATCCCCGACTGGAACGACCTCGTCTTCCAGGGCCAGTGGGAGACCGCGTCGCGCAACCTCCATTCGACCAACAACTTCCCGGAGGTGACGGGCCGCGTCTGCCCGGCGCCGTGCGAAGCCTCGTGCACACTCAACATCGAGGACGTGCCGGTCACCATCAAGACCATCGAATACTCGATCGCCGAGCGTACCTTCGCCGACAACGGCAACCAGTGGATACCGCAGCCGGCGGAGAAGAAGACGGGCAAGCGCGTCGCCATCGTCGGCGCCGGCCCTGCCGGTCTCGCTGCCGCCCAGCAGCTCGCGCGTGCCGGCCACGACGTCCACGTCTACGA
>CAZKZT010000595.1:0-1701 GCA_964557265.1 uncultured Hyphomicrobium sp. | reverse complement strand
TGTTGACCGATGCAGCACTCAAGTGCTTGAAACCAAAAGCCAAAATGTACAAGGTATCTGATCGTGACGGCATGTATGTGCGCGTTGCACCGTCGGGCGCCATCTCGTTCAGGCTCGACTATCGGCTGAACGGCAGGCGGGAGACCGTCTACCTCGGTAGGTATGCCCGTGACGGGATATCGCTTGCCAGGGCTCGCGAGTTATGCATCGACGCGCGGCGCGCGATCGCCGAAGGGCGGTCTCCCGCCATCGAGAAGCAGCGGGAGAAGCGCCGGATCAAGGAAGCAAAGAGCTTCGGCCAGTTCGGCGAGAAATGGCTGACCAATGCGACCATGGCCGACAGCACGCGTGCGATGCGTCGCTCTATCTTCGAGCGCGAGCTCATGCCCGTCTGGCGGAATCGTCTCCTGACAGAGATCACTCCCGATGATCTGCGCGCTCACTGCGGCAAGATCGTCGAACGGGGAGCGCCAGCGACCGCTATCCACGTGAGGGATATCCTGAAGCAAATCTATGGCTTCGCCATTCTCCACGGTGAGAAGGTCGCCAACCCGGCCGATGACGTCGGCCCGGCGTCGATCGCCACTTTTACGCCGAAGGACCGCGCACTCTCGCCCGCCGAGATCCGCATCATGTTCAAACAGCTCGAGCATGTCGCGACGTTGCCAACGATCCGCCTCGGTATGAAGCTCTATCTCCTCACCATGGTCCGGAAGAGCGAGTTGCAGGATGCAGTGTGGGACGAGATCGATTTCGACAATGCTGTCTGGACAATCCCGAAGGAGCGCATGAAGCGATCAAAGCCGCACAACGTCTACCTGTGCCGGCAGACGTTGGACATCATGATTGCGCTCAAGACCTGCTCCGGCAACTCCCGATATCTGTTGCCATCCCGGTACGACGCGGACGCTCCGATGTCGCGCGCGACCTTCAATCGGGTCACCTATGCCGTCGTCGAACAGGCCAAGAAGGAGGGGCTGCCGCTGGAGCCTTTCACGGTCCACGATCTGCGGCGGACGGGCTCGACGCTGCTAAATGAGCTGGGCTTCAACAGCGATTGGATCGAAAAGTGCCTGGCGCACGAGGACGGGCGCTCATCGCGCGGCGTTTACAACAAGGCCGAGTATGAGGTGCAGCGCCGGCATATGATGCAGCAGTGGGCGGATACCGTGGATGCCTGGATCGACGGTCGGAAGCACGCCCCAACGCTTCTGCCGACAGCTATGCCTGTGATGGAGCTTGATCCCGCCCTTTGACCGGTCGGGTCTTGCGCTTGGTGACGTCAGGGTGCCGTGCTCGACGGATCGGGGCAGCCCGCCGTGCCATCAGCCAGGCCTCGACCTCGGCCAGATCCCAAACGATACAACGTGGCGAGAGCGCGAACCGACGGGGAAATTCACCACGCTGCTCCATTTCATAGATCGTGCTGTCAGCCATCGGCACCATCTCGCGCAATTGGTGCCGCCGGATTGTTCTCCGGATCTTCATGGTTTCGGTTTGGGCCATGCTCAATCTCCATCGTTGCTGAAGCGATTGAGACCGATAGATGCCGATACGGGAAGCCCCTTCGAAATTCCGTGCGGTATTTTCGGGCTATAGCGTACACATCGGCGGGGTCTACTTGACTGCTAGGTGCAGCATAAGGGCAGATAGGCGCTGATGGACAAGCTCGAAACTTGCGGCACCCGCTACGAGGAGGCG
>CAZKZT010000594.1:0-1705 GCA_964557265.1 uncultured Hyphomicrobium sp. | reverse complement strand
ACTCACCATCTGCGAGGAGGGTGATGACAACCATATCGCGGAGCGTGCGCTTCAGCTGGTCGTCGTCATACCCTTCTTGATGCAGATGACGGTCTGACTGCCGCTGGAGCGGCGCCGATTAGCCGGCTGCCAATTCCTGAGAATTGCTGCAGACAAATACGACCACTTGTCCGCGCTCAGACCGAAGGTACACCGCGCATGACACGCATCGCTATTGCAGGCTTTCGACAGGAGAGTAATTCCTTCGCACCCCATCGCGCGGGGTGGGACGAGTTCAAGCGGCCCGGCAGCCAAGCCCCGATGCAGCGCGCCGCGACATTCATCGAAACAGTGCGGAGCACCAACGCGTCCTGCGCCGCGGTGATTGCGCTGGGCGAAGCCGAGGGCATCGAACTTGTCCCGCTAATCTGGACTTACGCAGCGCCTGCAGCTCCCGTCACGAGGGAGGCCTTCGAGCGGATCTCCGCTCTGCTCGTCGCGCAGCTATCGGATGTCCTGGATGAGGGGCCACTCGACGGCATATTCCTCGAGCTGCACGGCGCAATGATGACGGATGATTATCCTGATGCCGAGAGCGAAATTCTGCGACGCATCCGTGCTGTCGTCGGGTCGGAATTGCCGATCGCGGCGACCCTCGATCCGCACGCCAACTTGACTGAGAGCATGGTCGCTCTGAGTGATGTGCTTGTGCCTTATCGCACGTATCCGCATGTCGATCATAAACCGTGCGGAGATCATGCGGGCCGGATTCTGCTCGACATTATTCGGTCTGGGCGCCGACCGGCGAAAGCCTACCGTACCCTTGATTTCTGGACCCCGATCTCGGCGCAGTGCACTCTCGCCGGCCCGATGGCCGATGTCATGACCGAGCGGGAGCGGCTGGCGACAACGCCGGGCGTGGCCGAGGTCGGTTTCTGCTACGGATTTCCGTTTGCAGACTTCCCAGGCTGCGGCATGGCGGCCACTGCCTATGCCGAGACGCAAGAGCTTGCCGATGCTATGGCCGATGCCATGGCGGCATTCGTTGCCTCCCGCGAGCAGACATTCTCGTCAGCGGTGCTGACGGCTGAAGCCGGGGTGGCGGAAGCCTTGAGCATCGCGGCGAATGCGAAACGACCTGTGGTGCTCGCTGACACGCAGGACAACCCGGGCGGTGGCGGGCATGGGGATACGATTGGCCTTCTCGCCACATTGATCGCACAGGAGGCACAGGACGCCGTCGTTGGATCGATCAATGATGCGGCGAGTGCGGCGGCCTGCCATGCTGCCGGCGTTGGTGCGAAAGTTTCCTTGGCGCTAGGTGGCATTAGTGATGGCGTACCTCTCCCGGTAACTGCGATCGTGGAACGGCTCGCAGACGGAAACTTCGTCGGCAGCGGGCCTAACGCCAAGGGTAATCCGCGCAGCATTGGACCAACCGCGCTGATCAAGATTGGTGGCGTTCGCGTCATCGTCAGTAGCCGAAAAATGCAGGCCGTAGATCAATCGCTGTTCCGCCATGTCGGCATCGACCCGGCCAGCCAGAAAATTATCGCGCTCAAGTCCAGCGTCCATTTTCGGGCCGATTTTCAGCCTATTGCCGAAAAGGTGATTGTGGTGAAGTCTCCCGGACCGGTCGTCGTTGATCCGACCGACCTACCCTTCAAAAACTTGCGAGACGGCTTGCGCCTTCGGCCTGGCGACAATCGCCGTACACGCGGCGGCC
>CAZKZT010000593.1:0-1711 GCA_964557265.1 uncultured Hyphomicrobium sp. | reverse complement strand
GACGAGCACGCGCTTGCCGTCCAGCGCCTCGCGGTTTTTCAGCACCGCGGCCAGTCCCATCGCACCCGATGGTTCGGAAATGCAACGCAGTCCTTCCCAAAAAGTGCGGATCGCGCTCCCCACTTCCGCGTTGGTCACGGTCTCGATCCGCGATCTTGCCCCATTTGCCGTCGCCGGCGAGAGACGACGCGCCCATCGCGTCCGCGAGACGCGCGAAGATCTTGTCGGAGGTGCACGCGATCGCGATCCACTTGCCGTCCTTGGTCGGGTAGTGGCTGTGCGGGCAGACGTTGACGGTGCCGGGGCCCATGCGCTCGCGCACGTAACCCTTGTAGTTGTAGGCCGCGGTCAGCTCGTCGAGGATGCGGAAGATGCCTTCGTAAAGACCGATGTCGATGACCTGTCCGCGTCCGGTCATGTCACGGGCGCGCAATGCGTACATGACGCCAAGGGCACCATAGAGACCGGAGAGATAGTCGGGAATCGTCGCTGAGCCGGGCGTCGTCGGCGGGCGATCGGGGAAGCCGGCGAGATAGGAGAGGCCGCCGAACGCATTGCCGATGCGGCCGAAGCCAGGACGCGGGCTGTACGGCCCGGTCTGGCCGAAGCCCGAGATGCGGACCATGACGAGCTTGTGGTTCTCTTCCTTCAGGACGTCCCAGCCGAGGCCCCACTTCTCAAGCGTGCCGGGCTGGAAGTTCTCGACCAGCACGTCGGCGTGACGCACGAAGCGCTTGAGCAGTTCGGCGCCCTCGGGTTTGCGCAGATCGAGCGTCACGCACTTCTTGTTGCGCGTCTCCTGCAGCCACGGGAGCGAGTCACCCGATGGCGTCATGGTGCCGAATTTGCGTAGCGCGTCGCCGACGTTCGGCAGTTCGAGCTTGATCACCTCGGCACCGAACTCGGCGAGCTGCGTCGTGCAGTACGGTCCGGCGAGGAAGCTCGACACGTCGATCACGCGCACGCCCTGAAGCGCTTTGACGGTCGGGTGTGGGCTCGGTGTACTGTCGCCGCTCATCGATGCGTATCCTTCTGGCGCGTTTCTTCTGTCAGCGTTTCCGCGATGCGATCCGCTCGGCGAGCGCAACGATGCGCGCCGCGCGATGGACGATCGGATAATCGATGAACTTGCCGTCGATCTGGATCGAGGCAGAGCCCGCTTTCTCCGATTCGGCGAAAGCCGCGACGGCTTTGCGCGACCACGCGACCTCGGCCTCGCTCGGTGCGAACACCTCGTTGGTGACCGTCACCTGATCGGGATGAATGCACATCTTGCCCTGAAAACCGAGGCCTTTGACGTGTGTCGCGGATGCGCGGAAGCCATCCATGTCCTTGAGATCCGCCCAGACGGTATCGATGGGCGCCTCGAGGTTGGCGGCGCGCGAGGCGAGTACGCATTCGCTGCGGGCGGGCAGCAGTTCGCCTTCGTCGCGCGTCCAGGTCATTGCGACATCGAGCGTGAAGTCGCCGGCGCCGAACGCGACGCGCTTGATCCGGGTTCCGGCTGCAGCGATCGCGCGCAGGTTCGTGAGCCCCTTCGCAGTCTCGATGATCGGGATGATGTCGATCGCGCCAACGGGGAGCCCGCGCTCGTGTTCGAGGTTTGATACAACCCAGTCGACGGCACGCACCTCATCCACCGTTTCGGCTTTCGGCAGGACGATGCCGTCTAACCTCGCACGTACGACCGCGACGAGATCACCGTAGCCCC
>CAZKZT010000592.1:0-1724 GCA_964557265.1 uncultured Hyphomicrobium sp. | reverse complement strand
GCGATAAAGCCTGGATTCGATTGGCGATGCAGAAGTGACCGTAGCATGGCCTCGCCACGGACGCCGCCGAGCGCGCGCCACGTGAGGGATTGGATATCCGGGTGCCCACGCAGAGGCAATCAAGACAAACCCTTATTGTAACGACATCGAGCGCCGCTGATGATTGCGTAGTGGCTTCATCAACGGAGGACGTAAAATGTTGCGCTTCTTGGCCAAGACGGTCGTGCCTGTCGCAATTGCTTCCATGGCACTAACGCTTCTGACTTTCAGTCAGAGCCATGCAGAATCCAGCATCAGAGAACGCATCGCGACAGCCATTGAGACCGTTGAAGGCGCGTGCGCTGGCGACGTTCAGAATTTCTGCGGCAAGGTGACCCGAGGTGAGGGCCGCCTACTGACATGCATGCAGGCCTATGACGATCAGTTGAGCCGCAGGTGTCAGTGGGCATTGTATCGCGTTTCGCGCAACCTCGAGGGCGCCATGGACCGGGTCGAGCGCCTGGCTGATGCTTGCTGGAACGATATTGAGACCCACTGTAGGGACGCCGAGCGCATCGGACAGTGCATCATGTCGAAGCGTGAGCAACTGTCGCCCGCCTGCGGAAAAGTTGCTTCGACTCTCAAAAAGGCGTTGCAGGGTCTTACCAGCCTGAGAGGGCTGCCGGTGATTGGGGCCGACAACGCGAGCTTGGGCGCGATCATCGACATCAAGAGAGGGCCGGATGGAGCCATTCAGGCCATCGAGGTCGAGATGGACCAGATGCTCGGGATCGGCGGAAAGGTCGTCACGATAACGGCCGATAAGTTTGAGCAGATCGGAGATGAGGTCAGGCTGCTTATGAGACAAGACGAGATTAAGAATCTCCCGGAAACCAAGACTAAGTGACTCTCGTCCTTGAGCGCGAGTACTGGTGTGGTGACCGCCAAATGGACGAGAGGCACTTGCAATGACGCTTTTCCAGGCGGCCGCCAAACCAGATCACATTCCCTTCTTTGTCACGACGCCGGGTCAGACGGATATCCTGTTCGCCGTCGTCTCACTCATTCTTGTCGGCGCAGTTCTCGCCGCAGGTATCTTCTTCTTCTGGCTGCACTCGCTGCCCGAGCGAATGGTGCACAACCGCATCCAGTTCGACATCGTAGCCGCTCTCGTACTGCTGTCGCTGTTCACGCATATCCACGCGTTCTGGGTCGCCGCGCTACTGCTGGCTCTCATCAAATTTCCGACGTTCTCCGTTGCTGACTTTTCAGGACCGCTCGATCGGATTGCAAGTTCGATAGAGCGCGCTGCTGATCGGCGAGAGCCTAATGACGAAAGACCCAAGCAGACGCCGGCGAAGCCATTCCCATCCTCTGCTCCCATACCCGATTCCAAGCCGTCGCCCGCAATGGCACCGGAGGTGAAGCATGCTTGAGTTGCTGCTTTGCTCGCTCTTCACGATTTTTCCCGACTATCTGTACCGGCGCCGTCAGGGCCTGCGCATCGGCCGGGATATCACGATATTCTCCGTCTGGTACGTGTACAGGTATGGCATCACGACCTGCCTGATGCTTACGATCGCGCTGATCACTATCGTGTTCTACAACCATCCCTCGACCAGCAGCGTCACATCTCTTTACCGTACAATATCCATTCTGCCGGAGGGCCGGGGCCGCGTGTCCGAGGTTCTCGTTGGGCCAAGCGCTGACGTAAAAAAAGGCGATGTTCTTTTCAAACTCGATAG
>CAZKZT010000591.1:0-1724 GCA_964557265.1 uncultured Hyphomicrobium sp. | reverse complement strand
CAAGGGCGGGGAGGCGAAAGGAGCCGCTGCGAAATCGGCGTCAGAAGCAGAACCGCCGAAAGACCAGGTCATCAGCCTCGATCCGATCCTGGTGACACTTTCCGGGCCGCAGAAGAGCTGGGCGCGCCTCGAACTCGGTGTCGTGGTCGAACCCGAGGGCAAGGACGATCGCGGACCGCTGCTCAAGGCCGTGAGTGAGGACATGATGAGCTTCCTGCGCACGGTGCCGCTCACGCATGTCGAGTCCGCTTCGGGTCTCGAGTATCTGCGAGAGGACCTCAATGAGATCGTGCGGCTGCGTAGCAGGGGACGAGTCCGCGGCGTCGTGCTGAGATCGCTGGTCGTCGAATGAAGCGCCTGATCATCCTGCTGGTGCTGGCCGCGCTGCTGATGCCCGGCGATGCGCTCGCCCAGTCGATCAATCTGCGCGATCTCATTCCGGAAGGGCAAGGCGCCACAAGCGGGCGCATCCTTCAGCTCATCGCGCTGATCACGGTTCTTTCGATCGCGCCCGGCATTCTGGTGACGGTGACGTGCTTTACGCGCTTCATCATTGCCTTGTCGTTCCTGCGATCAGGCATCGGCCTGCCTTCGACGCCGGCCAACATCGTGCTCATCAGCCTCGCGCTGTTCATGACCTTTTTCGTCATGGCCCCGGTGTTCGACCGGATGTGGAACGAAGGCATCCAGCCGTTGATGGAGAACAAGATCGACGAGCAGGAGGCCTATCGGCGCGTCACGACGCCGTTGCGCGAATTCATGCAGGCCAACGTGCGCGAGAAGGATATCGCTCTGTTCGAAGGCATCGCGCAGCGCCGTGCCGTACAGCAGCCGGCGCAGCCGGGCGAGACGCCGCGTCCGGCTGAGGTCGACATGCGGGTGCTGGTGCCGGCTTTCATGATTTCGGAACTGCGTCGCGGCTTCGAGATCGGCTTCCTGATCATCCTGCCTTTTCTCGTAATCGATCTGATCGTGGCGACGCTCGTGATGTCGATGGGCATGATGATGCTGCCGCCGACGGCGATCTCGCTGCCCTTCAAGATCCTCTTCTTCGTCCTCATCGACGGATGGAATCTGCTGGTCGGCGGGCTCGTGAGGTCGTTCGGGTAACAGCAAGAAAAAATTCCTACGACGATGCAGATAACGATTGGCGAATTGAGCGAACAAAGTTAACTGAGGTTTAGTACCTAAGGGGTACAAGTGGCGTTGATAGCGGACCGGGGGGGCATCCAGCAGGATGTAGCCGGGGGCATGATGCCGATCCGCTATACCGGTCGATCCGGTATGTCCCAGCCATCACCTCATACGGGGCATACAATGAGCAATAGCGTCCTCACCAACTTCTCTGCGCAGACCGCGCTGCAGAGCCTCAACTCGATCAACAAGAACCTCGCCACGACCCAGAGCCGCATCTCGACCGGCCTGCGCGTCTCGACGGCCGAGGACAGCGCCGCCTACTGGTCGATGGCGACCTCCATGCGCGCCGACAACAAGTCGCTCTCTGCCGTCAATGATGCGCTGGGAATTGGTGCGGCCACGATCGACGTTGCCTACACCGCCATGAACAGCTCGATCGAAGTCGTCAAGGAGATGGGCAAGCTGCTCGTCTCGGCGCGTCAGCCGGGCGTCGACAAGGCGAAGGTCCAGAC
Organism: uncultured Hyphomicrobium sp.; assembly: GCA_964557265.1. Classification (GTDB taxonomy): domain Bacteria; phylum Pseudomonadota; class Alphaproteobacteria; order Rhizobiales; family Hyphomicrobiaceae. Next base: position 75 of record CAZKZT010000591.1, on the reverse strand, counting down.
CGAAATCGACGAGCTGCAGAACCAGCTCCGCACGATCGCGAGCTCCGCGTCGTTCGGTGGCAACAACTGGCTCGC
>CAZKZT010000590.1:0-1740 GCA_964557265.1 uncultured Hyphomicrobium sp. | reverse complement strand
GGCCGCGCGGTCGGCGAGGCCGCTCGCTTCCTCAAGCTCAAAACCAGCGACATCGTGGTTTTTCACGACGAGCTGGACCTGCTGCCGGGCAAGCTCAAGGTCAAGGTGGGCGGAGGCAATGCCGGCCACAACGGCCTGCGCTCGATCACTTCCCACCTCGACAACGAGTACATGCGGGTGCGAATCGGGATCGGGCATCCGGGTGCCAAGGAGCTGGTCCACGCCTGGGTGCTGCATGATTTCGCGCGCGCCGACCAGGCCTGGCTGATGCCGCTGCTCGATGGAATTGCCGATGCGGCGCCACGGCTTGCCGCAGGTGATCAGGCTCGCTTCCTTTCCGACGTCGCCCTGGCGCTCGGTGAGCGCGACGAGGCGAAGCCGGCCAGTCGCGGCAAAGCAGCGAAGGTCACTGGCGGCGATGCGACCGCGAAAGCCGATGATGCCGTCCGACCGCCCAAGCCCGCCGCCGCGCATCCTGCCGGAGAGCGGTCCGGGAAACGTGCAACGGCTCTTGCCGAAAACCTCAAGAACTGGCTCGCCGCGCGCCGCCAGAAGGATTGATCCATGGGTTTCAAATGCGGAATCGTCGGACTGCCCAATGTCGGCAAGTCCACCCTCTTCAACGCGCTGACCAAGACGGCGTCCGCGGAAGCGGCCAACTATCCGTTCTGCACGATCGAGCCGAACGTCGGTGAGGTCGGCGTGCCGGATCCGCGTCTCTCGGCGCTCGCCACGATCTCGAAGTCCGCGCAGATCATCCCGACCCGGTTGACCTTCGTGGACATCGCGGGGCTCGTAAAGGGCGCGTCGCGCGGCGAAGGACTTGGCAACAAGTTCCTCTCCCACATCCGTGAAGTCGACGCGGTCGCTTACGTGCTGCGCTGTTTCGAGGATGACGACATTACTCACGTCGCCAACCGCATCGATCCGATGGCCGACGCGGAGATCGTCGAGACCGAATTGATGTTGTCCGACATGGAGAGCCTCGAGCGCCGGCTGGCGCCGCTCGAGAAGAAGGCCAAGAGTGGCGACAAGGAAGCCGCGGCCCAGGTCGCGCTGATGCAACTCGCACTCGCGCCGCTGCGGGAGGGCAAGCCGGCACGTGCGGCCAGCGTGCCCGAGGAGGATCGCGCTGCTTTCCGTGCGCTGCAGCTGCTGACCGCGAAGCCGGTCGTTTATGTCTGCAACGTCGATGAGGCGTCAGCGGCGACCGGCAACAGCTACTCGGCCGCAGTCGAAGCGCGCGCGAAGGCAGAGGGCGCGGCCACCGTCGTCATCTCGGCCAAGATCGAATCCGAGCTGGCTGGCCTCGCCGATGATGAGCAGCAGGCGTTCCTCGCCGAGATGGGCCTCGAGGAAGCGGGCCTCAACCGTCTGATCCGCGCGGGCTATGCCTTGCTGGATCTGGTGACGTTCTTCACCGTTGGTCCGAAGGAAGCGCGCGCCTGGACCATCGAGCGCGGCACCAAGGCGCCGCAAGGGGCGGGCGTCATCCACACCGACTTCGAGAAGGGGTTCATTCGCGCCGAGACGATCGCCTACGCCGACTACATCGCCTGCAAGGGTGAGGCCGGCGCGCGCGACGCAGGCAAGATGCGTCTCGAAGGCAAGGAGTACGTCGTCCAGGACGGCGACGTCATGCACTTCCGCTTCGCGAATTAGAGCCTGATCGGTCGAGAGGGAAGCGTTCGAGCTTCCAATCGAGAACGTGAATCAGACTCTCAATCAAAGACTTAGAGC
>CAZKZT010000589.1:0-1744 GCA_964557265.1 uncultured Hyphomicrobium sp. | reverse complement strand
TCGAGGAGCCGACGGTGCTCGATGGCTGCACCGAGGGCAAAAAGCCCTACGCCGTGCCGGAAGGCCTCAAAGGGCTGCAGATCATCCTGAAGGGCGCGGAAAAAACGGCGTGCTTCAAGTGATCGCACGATTGTCGCGATCACGCCGCGTCAGCCGCGATCGATGAATTCGCTGCGCCGATAGCCCTGCAGGAACAGCAGCGCGGTGAGATCGCCATGGGTAATTCCCGCGTCGGCCTCGGCAGCAACCAGCGGCTTGGCGCGATAGGCGACGCCCAGGCCTGCCGCTTCGATCATTGCGAGATCATTGGCACCGTCGCCGACTGCCATGGTCTCGTCGGCCGCCAGTCCGCGCGCGTCGCGGAACTCTTTGAGCGATGCGAGTTTCGCTTCGCGGCCGAGAATCGGCCCGACGACGCGGCCCGTCAGCTTGCCCTCGACAACTTCGAGCGTATTAGCGCGATTGACGTCAAAGCCGACGGCATCCGCGACCCGCGACGTGAAGAAAGTGAAGCCGCCTGAAACCAGCGCGGCGAAAGCGCCATTGGCCCGCATGGTCGCAATCAGTGTCCGCGCACCGGGCATCAACGTCACCCGCTCATCAAACACACGCTGCAGCTCCCCCTCGCTGAGACCCGCCAGTAGCGCCAGCCGCTCGGTCAGCGCGGCCTCGAACTCCAGCTCGCCGCGCATCGCGCGTTCCGTGATCGCGGCGATGCGGGCCTTGAGGCCGAGCATATCCGCCATCTCATCGATGCATTCCTGCTGAATGATCGTCGAATCCATATCGGCGACCAGCAGGCGCTTGCGCCGCCCGGCCGCCGGCACGACGCAAACATCGACCGGCAATTCGCCCAGACGGGCCGCGATCGGGTCTCGCACGGCGCGCGCAGCCGCTAAATCGGGCGCCTCGATCGCGACCTCGAACGCTTCGTCGCGCGAGAGCCATTCGACCTTGGCGGTCTCCCATCTGGCATAGATGACCCCCACGGCCTCGGCGAGCGCCCGGACCTCCCCATGCCTGGCAATCACTACGAGAACGAAGGCTGACATTTTTCGCTATTTCCCGGCCGATTGCGTTGTTGCGTCGCAGCGATACGCGGCGCGGCGTCCCTTATTGCAAGGGACGTGTGCGAACCGCAAGCGGCGCGCACCTTTCAAACATTCGATACCCCTGATATCGTCTGCCGGAAGCCATCCTTCCGCGATCGTGAGCCGACCAAGCCTGGAGACCCCTATGGCACCGCTCGACATGAAGCCCAATGAGCTCGAGTCTTATTGGATCCCGTTTACCCCCAACAGGTCGTTCAAGAAGAAGCCGCGTCTGTTCGCCGGCGCCAAGGACATGCACTTCATCACGCCCGACGGCCGCAAGGTCATCGACGGCTCGGCGGGCCTGTTCTGCGTCAACGCCGGACACGGCCGCGCGCCGATCACCAAGGCGATCCAGGACGCCGCCGCCCAGCTCGACTATGCGCCGCCCTTCCAGTACGGCCACCCGCAGCAGTTCCAGCTGTCCTCTCAGCTCACGCTGATGACGCCGGGCGACCTCGACTACGTCCTCTATGCCAACTCGGGCAGCGAAGCGGTCGACACGGCGCTCAAAGTCGCGCTCGCCTATCACCGCTCGCGCGGCGAAGGCAGCCGCACCCGCTTCATCGGCCGTGAGCGCGGCTACCACGGCGTCGGCTTCGGCGGCATCTCGGTCGGCGGCATCGTCACCAACCGCAAGATGTTCGGCACGC
>CAZKZT010000588.1:0-1747 GCA_964557265.1 uncultured Hyphomicrobium sp. | reverse complement strand
GACCCAGGCGTCGATCGCAACAATCAGTCGGTGACGATCTCGTCCGACGCAGGCGACGCGACGATGAAGATCGCCAACGTGCCCTCGCCCGACAACCCGCGCACCGGGCGCATCGTCGCGAACAGCGTCATCGCGACGCTGAAGCGCTTCACCGATCCACTGGTCGTCGGCAGCTGAGGCGGCGCGCCGTCAGGACTTCCGCCCGACGCCGACGATGGTGAAGCCATGCTGGCTCACCTCGTCGGGGCGATAGACGTTGCGCAGATCGACGAACATCGGGCTGGCAACGACCGACCGCATCCGTGCGAAATCGAGCGACTTGAACTCGTCCCACTCGGTGATCAGCGCGGTCGCGTGAGCACCCTCGGCTGCGGCGTAGGGATCCGCGCAGAATACGATACCGGGGATCAGCATCTTCGCATGATCCATGCCTTCCGGATCGTAGGCGCGAATGGTGGCGCCCTGATCCTGCAGCGCCTGGATGATCGACAGCGACGGCGCTTCGCGCATGTCGTCGGTGTTCGGCTTGAAGGTCAGCCCGAGCACGCAGATCGTCTTGCCGCGCACATCGCCGCCCGCCGCCTGGATGATCTTGCGCGCCATCTGGCGCTTACGATTGTCGTTGATCGCGACCAGCGTCTCGATCAGACGCAGCGGCGAGTCATGATCCTGCGCCGTCTTCGCGAGCGCGAGCGTATCCTTGGGGAAGCAGGAGCCGCCGTAGCCTGGCCCCGCCTGCAGGAACTTGGCCCCGATGCGGTCGTCGGCACCGATGCCTTTGGCGACGTCGCGCACATCGGCGCCAACGCGTTCGCACAGATCCGCCACTTCGTTGATGAAGGTGATCTTCATCGCGAGGAACGCGTTGTTGGCGTACTTCGTCAGCTCGGACGTGCGGCGTCCCATCGTCATCAGCGGCGCGCCGGCATCGGTCAGCGGCTTGTAGATCGCCGCGAGCACCGCCTCGGCGCGCGGGTCATCGACGCCGATCACGATGCGGTCCGGCTCCATGAAGTCGGGAATCGCCGCCCCTTCGCGCAGAAACTCGGGGTTCGAGGCGACCGCGACATCGGCAGCCGGATTCGCCTCGCGGATGATGCGTGCAACGTCGTCGCCTGTACCAACCGGCACCGTCGACTTCGTCACGACGACGGTGAACTTGCGCACGGCGCCCGCGATGTCTCGCGCTGCGGCGTAGACATAGGAGAGATCGGCATGGCCGTCGCTTTTGCGCGACGGCGTTCCCACAGCGATGAAAATGGCATCGGCTGCTGCGGCGGCACCGTCAAGGTTGCTTGCGAAGGAGATGCGGCCGGCGGCGGCGTTCTTTTCGACCAGTTCGGCGAGGCCGGGCTCGTAGATCGGAATACGGCCAGCACGCAAAGCTTCGACTTTATTCATATCATTATCGACACAAGTCACGGTGTGCCCGAGTTCGGCGAAACACGCCCCGGACACCAGGCCGACATAACCCGACCCGACCATCACAATATTCATTTTGCAGACCCTCGCTGGCGCTGAACGCCAAGTGGCACAATGCCCCTTCGGGCCAATCCTCACCGGACCGGCGCCTATCCCCCGTATTCATGATCTATCGCGCGGTGAAGTCACGAAACAGAGCAATTTGCCGCGCCGCTGCCGATATGCGCAGCACGTGCGACGTCAAATCAACGGCCTGTGCTGCCTGAACGGGCCAGGTCGCGCCGAACTCATGTTGGCTGGCGAAATACAAGGTGGGCACGACAGG
>CAZKZT010000587.1:0-1751 GCA_964557265.1 uncultured Hyphomicrobium sp. | reverse complement strand
GAGACGTCGGCGAGCAAATGCTTCTTGCCGAACGGGTCGAGCGCCTGGAGATGCGGGAAACCCGGTGCGCGAATCTTGCAGCGGTACGGCTTGTTGGAGCCATCCGCGACGAGGTAGACGCCGAACTCCCCCTTGGGTGCCTCGACGGCGGCGTAAACTTCGCCAGCCGGCACATGGAAGCCCTCGGTGTAGAGCTTGAAGTGGTGGATCAGCGCCTCCATCGAGCGCTTCATCTCACCGCGCTTCGGCGGCACCACCTTCTTGTCCTCGGTAACATGCGGGCCCTTGCCTTCAGCGGAGGCAAGCTTCTCGCAGCATTGCTTCATGATCCGCGCGGACTCGCGCATCTCCACCATGCGCATCACATAGCGATCGTAGCAGTCGCCGTTCTTGCCGATCGGAATGTCGAAATCGAGTTCTGAATAGCATTCGTAGGGCTGCGCGCGGCGCAGATCCCAGGCCGCCCCCGCCGAGCGCAGCATGACGCCGGACATGCCCCACGCGAGCGCTTCCGCGAGCGTGAACGTGCCGAGGTCGACGTTACGCTGCTTGAAGATGCGATTGTCGGTCAGCAGCCCCTCGATGTCGTCGCAGACCTTGAGGAACGGATCGCACCACGCGTGGATGTCGGCGACGAGCTGATCGGGCAGATCCTGATGGACGCCGCCGATGCGGAAATACTTGGCGTGCATCCGTGACCCGGACGCGCGCTCGTAAAACACCATCAACTTCTCGCGCTCTTCGAAGCCCCACAGCGGCGGCGTCAACGCGCCGACGTCCATCGCCTGGGTCGTGACGTTGAGGAGATGCGAGAGGATGCGGCCGATCTCGGAGTACAGCACCCGGATGAGCTGGGCGCGCTTCGGCACTTCGAGCCCAAGGAGCTTCTCCGCCGCCATGCAGAAGGCGTGCTCCTGGTTCATCGGCGCGACGTAGTCGAGGCGGTCGAAGTAACCGATCGCCTGCAGATAGGATTTCTGCTCGATCAGCTTCTCGGTACCGCGGTGGAGGAGGCCGATGTGCGGGTCGACGCGCTCGACGACCTCACCGTCCAGCTCCAACACCAGACGAAGCACGCCATGGGCTGCGGGATGCTGAGGGCCGAAGTTGATGTTGAACGGTCGGATTTCGGTCTCGGCCACGGCGCGTGTCCTTATAAAAGTTCCAGCCGCTCGATACCCCAAGCGGGACCGATCTGGCAACGCGTCAATTGCGCGATCTGCCCCGCATCATATGAAAAAAGCCGGACCTGAGGGTCCGGCTTCCATCGATCAGCGCTCGTCTCAGCGCACGATCACCAGTCAATTGGGCTTGGTGCCGTTGGTCGCCACCAGCACCGGACCGGACCCCTTGGGGCGCGGGTTCTCGGTCAGCACACCGAGGCGGCGCGCAACCTCCTGGTAGGCCTCGATCAGACCGCCCAGATCCTGCCGGAAGCGATCCTTGTCCATCTTGTCGCCGCTCGTGGCATCCCACAGGCGGCAGCAGTCCGGACTGATCTCATCGGCGAGCACGATCCGCATGTTGTCGTTCTGCTCCCACAAGCGACCGAACTCGACCTTGAAGTCGACGAGGCGGATGCCGATGCCGAGAAACAGACCGACCAGGAAGTCGTTGACGCGAAGCGCGAGCTGCATCACCTCGTCGATCTCGGCCGGTGTGGCCCAGCCGAACGCGGTGATGTGCTCTTCCGACACCATCGGGTCGTTGAGCTTGTCGTTCTTGTAGTAGAACTCGACGATCGAGCGCGG
>CAZKZT010000586.1:0-1755 GCA_964557265.1 uncultured Hyphomicrobium sp. | reverse complement strand
CGGCGACACGCGCGGCGGCACTGCCTCGCCGGTCGGCGTTCTCACCTCGCGCTCTTCGAGCACCACAGAATAGAAGATCGACGGATTATTGATAGCGGCCGAAGGCCGCGCCGACCGCACGCCATCAGGCGATGCAGTTCCACGGCCGCGGTAGCCGAAGGCGTCGCGGACCGCGGCAAGAGAAAAGGCGGGCATTGCTGCCCGCCTCTAGTTCAGATCCCGGCCGGTTTGTCGGCTTCCGGCACCTCCGGTGGCGGCACAGGAGTCTCACGCCGCTGCTTCATGAAGTCGTCGAACTCCGCCTTGTCCTTCGCCATCCTCAGGCGATCGAGGAAACCCTGGAAATCGCGGGCCTCGTCCTCGAGGCGCCGGAGCGTGTCAGCGCGGTATTCGTCGAAGGCGCGGTTGCCGGTCGAATACATCGGTCCACCCGGCCCCTTCGGGCCCATCCACGCGCCAAACTTCTCTCTGAACTTCTGATCGCGCCATTCGCCGCGATGACGCCTTCCACACCCCATCCGTCCGCTCCATATGATGTAGGCCAGGATTGCGAGGCCGATCGGCCAGAACACGATGAAGCCGATCACCATCAGCGCAATCCATGCCGGCCGCCCGAAGTCATCGAGTTTTCCGGCTACCTGAGCCATCTGGTTCATCGCGCGCTCCCTGGCGTTGCTGTGACAATCGAGGGACGTCTGCGAGCATCGTCCTCGATGTTTATGTAACGAACATTTACATCACTTCAAGAAGGCGAGCAAACAAAATGTTTGCCTGCGTCGCGCTATTGTCGACGAACTGAGCATGGTCGCGCGCGTCTCGGCACGCCAGAGGGAACAGAGAGATGGCAAGCACGCACGCGGTCATTGTCCGCTTCACATATCGGCTCGACACACTCGACGCCCTTTTCGCTTTGGAGGATAGGCTTGTGGAGGCCATCGAGGGCACGGGAGCGGGCGAGTATGATGGCCACGACATCGCGGCCGACCTCGCCGATGGCGCGCTGTACATATACGGCCCCGACGCAGACGCCCTCTGCGCCACTGTCCTACCCATTTTGCGCGATGTGCCCTTCATGAAGGGCGCAACGTGCATCCGGCGCTTCGGCGACGCCAGCGATCCTGGGGCAAAGGAAATCAAAAGCGTTGTATGAACGGCGCGGCCAGTTCCAAGCTCGCTATGGCACGCCAAGTCCGCGCAGATAGATGAGCACCTCCGCCTCGAGCAGGTCCTCGGGACTCATCGGGATCGGGCGGCGCGCCCCGTCGGCGCGGCCGAACAGGCTCGCGATGCCATGGGCCTGCGACCAGATATGGAGCGTCATCATCATCGCGGGCGGACGTGATTCGACGGGCAGCGTCGCGACCACGGCTTCAACCGCGGTCCGTACCGCATTGAACGCCGCCTCCGCTACCGACCTCAGTTCCGGATCGGATCCGATCGCGATACCGGATTCAAACATCGCGGCGTAGTACGCCGGCTCCTTCCGAGCGAACGCGAGATAGGCCTTGCCGACCTCATGCAGCGCCTTGACCGGCGTTGGCCGGCCCTCTCCCCATGCCGCCGTGAGTGCGTCTCCGAGACTGCGGAACCCACGCTGCGCCACCTCGGCCAGCAACGCATCGCGGTCGCGGAAATGCCGGTACGGGGCCGCCGGGCTGACCCCCGCTGCGCGTGCGGCCTCGGCAAATGTCAGCGCTGATGCGCCTCGCTCCGCAATCAGCGTCCGCGCGGCCTCGATCAGTGCCTCCCTGAGGT
>CAZKZT010000585.1:0-1756 GCA_964557265.1 uncultured Hyphomicrobium sp. | reverse complement strand
GTGACCAAGCCGTACAGCGACGAGACGTGGCAGGCGATCCTCGATGCGGGCCACGCGGTCGATGCGCGGTTGAAGCGTGGCGACGTGCGTCTCAGCATGGGCGGCGAGCCGACATTCGTGTCGGCGGACGACATGGAAGGCGCCGAATGGAACACGGCGGCCGTTGGGCCGACCAAGCGTGGTTATGCGGACGAACTGGTGCGCCGGTTGCGTGACCGCTTCGCGCCGGGCGGGATGCTGCACCATGGCCAGGGCAAGTGGTATCCCGGTGAGCAGCTGCCGCGCTGGGCCTTCGCGCTCTACTGGCGTGCCGACGGCGAGCCGCTGTGGGAGAACGCGAGCCTGATCGCGCGGGAAGAGGCGCCGCCGAAACGGGCAGCTCGTCAGCCGTCGCAGCCGCTGGCACCACGCGCGCCGACGATCGATGATGCGGATCGCTTCATGCGGGGCTTGTGTGATCAGCTCGGCTTGCCGACGGCAAGCGGGATCGCGGCCTACGAAGATCCGGTGCACTTCATGGCGATCGAGCAGCGCCTGCCGATCAACGTGACGCCGGAGGACAACAAGCTCGAGGATCCGCAGGAGCGGGCGCGCGTGATGCGCGTTTTCGACCGTGGCCTCGGCACACCGTCCGGTTATGTGCTGCCAGTTCAGGTCTGGCATACGCAAGATCGCGGCCGGCGGTGGGTGACGGAGCGCTGGACGCTGAGACGCGGCAAGCTGTTCCTGGTGCCGGGGGATTCGCCGGTCGGCTTCCGCTTGCCGCTCGGCTCGGCTCCAGCGCTGGCGGCGATCGACTATCCACACGTGTTGCCGCGCGATCCGTTCGGGCCGACACCGGCACTGCCGACGCGTGAGGTGTTGATGCAAAGGCGCCGGACGGTCGCGCTCGAAGCGCCGCCGACGCCGGTGGCGCATGAGGGCGACATCGTTGCAGGTTCTGTGCGCACCGCGCTCGCGGTCGAGGTGCGCGATGGGCGGCTCAATGTGTTCATGCCGCCGCTCGAAGATGCGGAAGACTACGCGGCGATGGTCGCGGCGATCGAGGAAGCGGCGCGCGGCAGCGGCATCGAGCTCCACATCGAGGGCTATTCACCGCCGCACGATCCGCGTTTCAACGTCATCAAGGTGACGCCGGACCCGGGCGTGATCGAGGTCAACGTGCATCCGGCGATGTCGTGGGACGAGGCCGTGTCGATCACGACGGGGCTCTACGAGGAGGCGCATCTGTGCCGCCTCGGCACTGAGAAGTTCATGCTCGACGGACGCCATACCGGCACCGGTGGCGGCAATCACATCGTGCTCGGCGGCGCGACGCCCGGCGACAGCCCGTTCCTGCGCCGTCCCGACCTGCTGGCCTCGATCGTCACCTATTGGCAGAACCATCCGTCGCTGTCGTACCTGTTCTCGGGGCTGTTCATCGGCCCGACGAGCCAGGCACCGCGCGCGGACGAGGCGCGTCACGAGGGGCTCTACGAACTCGAGATTGCCTTGGCGCAGGTGCCGGAGCCGGGCGCGGGCTCGATCCCGCCGTGGATGGTCGACCGGCTGTTTCGCAACCTGCTGATCGACGTGACGGGCAATACGCACCGGGCCGAGATCTGCATCGATAAACTCTATTCGCCGGACAGTTCGACGGGGCGGCTCGGATTGCTCGAGTTCCGCGGTTTCGAGATGCCGCCGCATGCACGCATGAGCCTTGCGCAGCAACTGCTGCTGCGGGCGCTGGTCGTGATGTTCTGGGAGAAGCCATACA
>CAZKZT010000584.1:0-1759 GCA_964557265.1 uncultured Hyphomicrobium sp. | reverse complement strand
AGATGGCGGGCGACAGGCCGTCGATATGCTCGACGTCCGGCTTCTGCATCATCTCGAGGAACTGGCGCGCGTACGCGGAAAGACTCTCGACGTAGCGGCGTTGCCCCTCGGCGTAGATCGTGTCGAACGCCAGCGACGACTTGCCCGAGCCCGACAGTCCGGTGAACACGACCAGCGCATCCCGCGGGATTTCGAGATCGACATTTTTGAGATTGTGCTCGCGCGCGCCGCGGACATGGATCGTCTTCAGCAGGCTCGCGGGCTGCAAGGAAGAGGCGGCCGCGGAGGCCGCGGATTTTTTCGGTGTCTTGCTCATGATGGCTCGTTTCGGGGCGGATGCTTTTCATTCTGGAGCATCTTTATCGGACCGCGGAACCGCGAACGTGATCCCGTGCGGCCCGATGATGCTCCAGCGCGCCACTTTCGAGCCGCAGCCTACTACGGACGGGGCGCGCCTGCGAACCCATTGAGGACGATATCCGGCGATGATGTGTTGTGTCGGGAGATGGCAGTACGGCCCATCCACACGGCACTGGCAGTAGATGTCCGGAAGTCGAGGATCGGGCCCTCGCGCCACCCCTTGGCACCCGGCTCGCGCACCGCGATCCGCGCCACGTCGTTATTGAACTCGGTTACATACATCGACCTGAGGCCCGCGAACGGCCTCCCCGATATGGGTTTGTCGAACGCCACTTCCAAGGTCTGCCGGTTCTCGTCGAGGTGCGCGAGGCGCAGCGTTGCCGATCCGCCGAGCGCATAATGCAGCGTGAACGTCCGCGCCTTGGGGTCGAACGCGATCTCCCGGATCCGCACGATCGGCCGCCCGTCGACTTCAATGGGGCCGATCAGCAGCGACGACCCGAACGCCGTCGGCGCCATCCCGGCGGGCGCCTTCGGCCGCATCCGCCAGTAGCCGTCCTGCGGGTAGAAGACCAGCACCTCCTCGCCGCCCATCGGCCGGATCACCCACACCTGCACCAGATGCAGCCCGCTCTCGACCCGGTCGCCGATCCGCACCGTCGCCGTCGAGGGGCGCCAGAACGTCGGCATCGTCCAGCCGACCAGCCAGATGTCCGGCTCCTCGTAGATCGTCTTGCGCGTCGGCACCTTGACGTCGCTGTGGTGGACCGGATCGCCGCTCATGTCGCAGTCGGTCCAGTCGGCCTCGAAACTGTCGCGCTGGATCGAGGTGATGTAGGCCGGATGCGCGGCCTCGATGCGGAAGCTGCGCACCTCGGGCGAGGCGAAATCGATCGAGACGTTGTCCTTCTCCGCACACAGAACCGGCTCTGAGCCGTTGGTGACGGTGACGGCGAGGCCGTCGTGGCTGCCGGCGCGGGCGAGAGAGGCGATCATCAGCATCACCATGGTGAGGATGGACAGGAAACCGGCGCGGAGGAGTGGATGGAGCATGTATGCGACGCCGGCGTTGGGAGACCATCTAGCGGGATAAAGTGGTCGCGCCTATGGCGCGAGCAGGGGCTCGCCCCCGCAACCCCGACCGGGGGCACCCCCGGACCCCCGTCTTTTATACCGCAAGGGAGGACCGGCAAAGAGCACGCGCCAGATGCCGCTATGGGCCAGGAGCTGACGTCAAGCCGTGCGTCGCGCAAACAACAATGTAGCGCCCAGCCCGCACATGAAGGCGCCCGAAGCTTGTCGCATCCTGACCACGACCGAGGGCCGCGTCGCAAGACCGGCTCTCGCCTTGGCGACCCAATAGGCAACGATTACATCCACGGCCGTATTGAGAAGGACC
>CAZKZT010000583.1:0-1765 GCA_964557265.1 uncultured Hyphomicrobium sp. | reverse complement strand
CGTAGTAGAGCATCGAGACGTGCTCTACTACGGGCGGCCGGCCGCGTAACGAAAAGGGCCGGCTTACGCCGGCCCCGTCACCGCCATAGCGTTCCGCTACTGGCGCGCCAGTGAGTGGATCGCTTCCTGCCAGGCGTCGACGGCAAACGCGAGATCATACGTCTCCTCGAACAACGCCCGCGCCCGTTTCCCCATCGCCTCGCAGCGCTGCGGATCGGATGCGAGATCGCGGATGGCCGACGCGAGCCCGGCGCCATCGCCTTCGGCGACGACGATCCCCGTATCGGTTTTCCGTAGAATGCGTCCGATCTCGCCCTCGGGATCACCAATGAAAATGGCGGGCCGTCCCGCTGCGGCGATGCCGTAATACTTGCTTGGCACGATCAGCCCTTCGAGCGCCGGACGCAGCGTAATGAGGTGAACATCCGGCACCGACAGGCTCTCGGATAGCCGTTCCCGCGGTTGATACGGCTGGAACATGACACCACCATCGGCGCGCCTCTCAGCCTCCACCTTCAGCAGGCCAAGTTGCGCGCCGCCGCCGATGAACAGCCACCGCACGACTGGTTCTGCCTTTGGCAACAGGCGAAGTGCATGACGGCCCGACACGACGACGGGGCTCGCCTGCACGCCACCGTTCGTTGCCTCGATCGCCATCTGGATGGTTGCCGCATCGTGCGCCCGCCCGAGGTTGCCCGAATAGCCGACGACGAAAGCGTCATCGAGTTTCCATTCCCGCCGCAGACGATTGTGCCGCGGCTCGACAGGGGAGATAAGTTGCGCGTCGGACCAGTTGTTGATGACCCGGATCCGCTCAGGCGCGACGCCGAGATCCCGTACAACATCGGCCATTCGCTCGCCAATCGCCACGATCAGCGACGCCTTCCGCAACGAGCGGTCACGCCACCGCTTCACGACACCCAATGCCGTACCCGAGAAACGTCCGCGCGCCATGCCGAGCGCCGTCGCAACCTCGGGAAAAATGTCCTGCAGCCAGTTGACCGCGCGTGCGCCGCGCAACCGCGCGATCGGTGTCGTCACGATTGATAGCAAGGGCGGGTCGGTTTTGGTGACCACCACGTCACCGCGTCGCAGCCGCCACAACAGCAGCCACGCCGTCGCGAACATGAATGTGGCATGGTCCGCGGCGCGCCCGACAAGCCCGGCACGCCCAAACCCGGTCGTCGCAATCCGCACGACATCGACACCGCGCACGGTCTCCCGCCGCGGCAATCGCACGGTCGGATCATCGTAGCTGAGGCGTGATGTGATCACCGTAATCCGATGACCGCGCGCCGCCAGCGCGAACGCCAGATCTGACAGCATCTGGCTGGTCGCCGAATGGTCGGGATAGAAATAGCGGTTGAGGAAATAGAGACGCATCGGCCGGGACGGCCTTGTCACCGCCCGCGCGCACCTTCGTGATCGAGGAACCAGCGATAGGTCGACGCAATGCCAGCTTCCAGCGCGATGGACGCGCGCCATCCGAGCGCGGCAAGCCGTGAGACATCGAGCAATTTTCGCGGCGTGCCGTCCGGCTTCGATGTGTCGTAGGCAAATTTGCCTTCATAGCCGACGACTCGCGCGCAGATCGTCGCGAGTTCCGTGATGGAAACGTCCTCACCGACGCCGACATTCACATGCTCTTCACCGTCGTACGTCTTGATCAGATGGACCAGCGCATCCGCAAGATCATCGACGTGAAGGAACTCGCGCCGCGGCGTCCCGGTCCCCCAGAGCGTAACGCTCTCGGCACGCGCGACTT
>CAZKZT010000582.1:0-1768 GCA_964557265.1 uncultured Hyphomicrobium sp. | reverse complement strand
CGGTGCTTTATACCAGAGCACTTGACCGATCTCGCGCTATCAAATTTCCGCAATCGGGTCGAAGTGTACGGCGCTATAAAGTATAGAAAGGATGGTCGACCGGCGAGTGTGCAGGTCGACGATATTATTCCATTTCCTGCAAAGGATTCTCTACCTTCATATTTGGATGTTCGCGGCATCCTCAAGGAGGGCGCGTGAGTGTCGACACGAGGTATTGGGACTCGGACTGCTTTCTAGGATGGCTGCAGGCCGAGCAGGACAAAGTGGAGCAGTGCCGGCAAGTTCTCGCAGCTGCGGAGGATGGAAAAATCCTCATCGTTACTTCTGCACTCACTATCGCCGAGGTGCTCGCCCTGAGAGGTAGAGATAAGATCCCGCCGGAAAATCGGGACAAGGTCGAGAGCTTCTTTCGTCAGGAATACATCGTAGTCCGGAATATAACGCGCCGGATAGCTGAAAGCGCTCGCTCGTTTGTTTGGGACTACGGCGTCGCCCCCAAAGACGCCCTGCACGTCGCGACGGCAATAGACGCCAAGCTGCCGCTATTGAATACCTTTGATCAAGGTCTGCATAAGAAGTCTGGACTGATCGGAGATCCGCCACTCAAAATTTCCGCTCCCATCTACGAAGAGCCACAATTACCATTCGAGGGGCTGCCTAAAAGTTCTCCGCCAAAAAACAAGAGGCGCATTTAGCGCACGAAAAGGAGGCAGGCCGCCCTTGCTGCGGCCTGCCAAACCGTTTGCCTCTCAGCTACACCCACTCGTGCTCCCGCAGGTGTCGCACTTGAGGCACGTCCCGTTGCGCACGAGCGTGAAGTTGCCGCACTCGCGGCAGTCCTCGCCCTCGTAACCCTTGAGCCGCGCTTCGATGCGGCGCTCGGTGGCCGACATCACCTCCGGCTCGATCTTGAGCGCGAGCGCGCCTTCCGTCGTCACGCGGCTGACCGTCTCGACCGTGCGCGAGTAGACCGCGGTCGGGCTATCGTGCGTCATCGCCGAAGCGATGTTCTTCTGCATCGTACCAACCGCTGTCGAGGTTGTCGGCTCGGCGCGGACGAACTGCGCCACATTCACACCGCGCAACAGACCTTTGCTGACGAACCGCGCGGGCGGTGCCGAGGGGGCCTCCGCGTCCTCGTCCAGTTCCTCGTCCGACGAGCCGAGACCGGTCTTGCCGACGATCTCGGTCGGATCGACGTGCGCGAGGTCGTGACGCTCGAGGTACGACACTGCAAGTTCGCGGAAGATGTAGTCGAGGATCGACGTCGCGTTCTTGATCGCCTCGTTGCCCTGCACGAGACCTGCCGGCTCGAAGCGCGTGAACGTGAAGGCATCCACGTACTCTTCCAGCGGCACGCCGTACTGCAGGCCGAGCGAGATCGCGATCGCGAAGTTGTTCATCAAGCTGCGGAAAGCGGCGCCTTCCTTGTGCATGTCGATGAAGATCTCGCCGAGGCGGCCATCGTTGTACTCGCCCGTGCGGAGGTACACCTTGTGCCCGCCGACCGACGCTTTCTGCGTGTAGCCCTTGCGGCGGCCGGGCAGCTTCTCACGCTCGCGCGCCCGCTCGATGATCTTCTCGACGATGCGCTCGGCGGCGACGGCCGCGCGCTGCTGCGCGGGCTTGTCGGCTGCGAGTTCCGCCGCCACTTCCTCCGCTTCCTCGACGTCATCGGCGAGGATCTGGGAGTTCAGCGGCTGCGAGAGCTTCGAGCCGTCGCGATAGAGCGCGTTGGCCTTCAGCGCCAGCTTCCACGACAGCATGT
>CAZKZT010000581.1:0-1776 GCA_964557265.1 uncultured Hyphomicrobium sp. | reverse complement strand
TAGTTGTCGCGGCGGATGCGGACAGGGGTCGCCGCATGATTGATCGTGCCCAGGATCGCGACGCCAGGGACGCCCCAATCCGGCCGGTCGTTACGATCAAGGTGATAGTAGGAGATGATAGCGCGCGTATCCGTTCCGAGACCGAAAGCGACCGACGGCGCGAAACCCCACGCCTTATTCTCCGCTAACTCGCGCCCGGCGACGCCGCTGTCCTCGATCATGCCGTTGATGCGCACGGCCGTGGTACCGAAGCGCTGGTTGACGTCGAACGTCGCGCGGCGGCGCATCTCCGAATCATACTCGTCCCAACCGATGCCGACTTCGGCGCGGGCGAAGTTCTCCATCACGGGAGTCTTCGAGACGATATTGATGTAACCGCCGGCGCCACCGCGGCCGTTGTCCGCTGCCGGGCCCTTGAAGACCTCGACACGATCGATGTTGAAGGCGTCGCGCGTATAAACGCCGGAGTCGCGCGCGCCGTCGATGAAGATGTTCGCGCTCGCATCGAAGCCGCGGAGCATGAAGTTTCCGGAGCTGGTGCCGAAACCGTTCTCGCCCGCGTTGAAGCTGATGCCGGGTGTGTTCTGCAGCACCTCGTTGAGCGTCGTCGCCTGACGCTCCTGGATGATGCTGCCCGGGATCACGGTCACCGTCTGCGGCGTATTGAGTAGCGATGTCGTCTGCTTCGAGGAGCTGGCTTCGGTCGTGGTGTAGCTGCCCGGAATGAGGGCGGGATCGATCGGACCGGGGGCCGGAGCGGCGGCAACCGGCGGTGCCGCAGGTGCCTGCTTCGCTTTTGGCGCGGCCGCCTTGGATTTCGCCTTGGCCTTCGCTTTCTTGGTCTCAACCGAGAGCGGCGGCAGTGTCGTCTGTGCCGATGCCGCTGTCGCCATGAGCATGGAGGCGGCGACACCAAGCGACACCTGGCTGATCAGCCATTTATCATTCGAGCGGGACTCGTAGTCCGTACCGGTGTCCGGAGTGCCGTCTTCGTGCAATGCCATTTCAGCCCCTTTTTCGCGCAAAAATTGCGCAATGCTCCCCTGCAAAGTGCCGGCCTGAAAGACCGGCGCGATCGCGACGCTTGCGATTGGGGGGCTGGGAAAATTCCTGGCTGCCTACACGAACGTCATCCGCGTTCGACTTGTCGATAGTGGACTTTGAGTGTCAAGTATCGAGGCCGAAGCCGGGACATCGGACTGTCCGATGGATGCACAATGGCAACATTTAGGCGGCGTGTATCCGAGTATTGCCGCACATGTCTGGAAACATTCCAGAGAGACGCGCTCAACACTCAGCGCGCGCGCGGTGTCAGCTTCGTGACATGACCCATCTTTCGCCCGGGGCGCGCTTCGCGCTTGCCGTAGAGATGGAGGCACGCCTCAGCGTCTGCGGCAAGGCTCTGCCAGTCGTCGGCCTCGACGCCGATGAGGTTCGTCATTTCAGCGTCGCTGTGACGTGCGGTCGAGCCGAGCGGCCAGCCGGCAACCGCGCGAATGTGGTTCTGGAACTGACAAATAGCGCAGGCATCCATGGTCCAGTGACCGGAATTGTGCACGCGCGGCGCAATCTCATTGACGAGCAGCGGCGTCGGCGCGTCGGCGCCGAGGAAGAACATCTCGACCCCCAGCACGCCGACATAGTCGAGCGCCATCGCCAACCGGCCCGCGATCCCGCGGGCCGCGTCTTCGATCCCAGCGGGCAGCCCGGACGGCAGTCTCGCCTGCTATGATGCGCCGCGGAATACGCACGCTGGCGGCATCCTGCGGCGGTCGG
>CAZKZT010000580.1:0-1781 GCA_964557265.1 uncultured Hyphomicrobium sp. | reverse complement strand
CAATCGATTCGATAAATTCAGACCACGAACCTGTTAGATTGATACGCAAATGCCACAGCCAACAGCCTTCGCTGCAGGCGCGTAGCACGGTTCGATCGGTGTCCAGGTGAAGCACGTTTCCGTCATTCAACACACGCAATCGGAGTGGCTCGGCCAGATCGAGGACCATCTCGAAGGGCGCGGCATCCGGTTCGGCTATTCACGCCCATTCACCACAGGCGGCAGCATCCCTGACCCATCAGTGGTCGGCGACGGTCTCATCCTGCTCGGCGGCGGTCCGTGGGGCGCGTCACAAGAAGCAGCCGCCGCTGGCCGCGCGCTGCCGACGCTTGAGGCTGAGATCCGGCTTGCGCGGGCCTGCCTGATGCTCGGCAAACCGGTGATCGGACTGGGCCTCGGAAGTCAGATCCTGGCGCTCGCCGGGGACGGCGCGGCCGAGAACGCGCCCCTTGCGCTTACAGTCGGGCACGCCGTTCGCGTCGACGACGATGCCCTCGGCGGCCTGCTGCCGGAACGCTACCCGAGCGTCGTCTACATGCGCGATCGCCCGCGCCCGCCGGCGTACGCGAAGATCCTGGCGACTGACGCCGAGGGGCACGTCGCCTTGTTCCAGATCGGTCCCAACGCCTTTGGTTTCGCCGGCCACCCCGGCCTGCGCCGCGCCATGATCGAAGACCTCGTCATGGAATTCGAGGAGGCGCCAGCGGACGCGCCAGTGAGCCTCGCGCAGATATCAGCACTCGGCAGCGCCATCGACGACGCGCTGGTGCCGATCATGGCCGGCCTCATCGCCGCGACCGGTTGGATGACGGATTGAATACGTTCAGGCCGGTATGGCGACAGACTTGAAAGGGGGCAGCGCCTCACACCGCGCAGCGAACCGCGCCATATGGGGAGCCGCTTCCGCCAATCCGAGGTTGGGACGTACGAGCTGAGCGAATGTGAAGCCGACCGCTGCCGTGATGTCGGCCTGAGTCATATCCGGCGTTCCCGCGAGCCAGCCGCGATCACCCGCAGTGGCCGCAATCCTATCGAGGTAGCTAAAACCCGCGATGACCTGTGCATCGTTGTGACGGACCCAAGGCTTGTGCACCTTCTCCGCCGGGCGAAAGCGGTACTCGTAGGCAGACCACACGGCCTTGTCGACAGCACCCAGTGCGATCGCGGCCAGCTTGAGCACATGGCGCCGCGCTGCTCCACCCTCTGGCGTCAATCGTTTACCGGGGCCCGCCATTTCATCGAGCGCGTCAAGGATGACGGAGCTGTCGATCAGCGCCTCACCGTCATCGAGGACCAAAGCTGGCACCCGCGTCAGCGGATTGTGTTTCGTTACGCGATCGGGCTCGTCGAACACCGGCACGGCGTCGAGCTCGAACGCCAGCCCCATGACGTTGAGACTGACCGCCGTGCGGCGAACGTATGGCGAGCGCAGAATGCCGATCAGCTTCATTTCGTGGATCTTCCCCCGAGTTCGGTCAGCGGTGTGGTTCACTTTACCCGCTGGCAGGTCGCAGCTCACGAGTCTAATATCTCATCCGGTCATGCCTGACGCAGCCGGGAATTGGAAATCTAGGAATCACGTATGCTTTTCTACAGGCTCCCTGCGGCCATCGTGACGGCTCTGATGTGTTCAGGCGCAACGTCGGCGCTGGCCGCCGATCGCGCCAAAGCCTCGATGACGTGCACCGCCTATGGTACCGAGTTCGCCTACGACTGCACGATCGCAGTTACCAACGCCCGGACGGGGGCCCCCGTCGACGGCGCGAAGGTTGTACTTGGCG
>CAZKZT010000579.1:0-1788 GCA_964557265.1 uncultured Hyphomicrobium sp. | reverse complement strand
TTTCAAACCTCATTTTATTATGTCCATTTTAGTTGATAAATCGACCCGTCTACTCGTTCAGGGAATCACTGGCAAAGCCGGTGGTTTCCATGCCCGTTCCTGTATGGAATACGGCACAAACCTCGTCGCTGGCGTCACGCCTGCGCGCGGTGGTGAAGTATTTGAAAACAAAATCCCTGTGTTCGACACGGTGGAAGAAGCCCGTCGCGAGACCGGTTGCAACGCGAGCATGATTTTTGTGCCTGCGGAATTTGCGGCTGACTCCATCCTCGAAGCAATCGACGCTGGCGTGGAACTCGTCATTTGCATCACGGAAGGCATTCCTGTCATCGATATGATGCGCGTGAAAGCTGCTCTGAAAGACAGCAACAGCCGCCTCATCGGTCCGAACTGCCCCGGCATTATCACGCCCGGTCAGTGCAAGATCGGCATCATGCCCGGCTACATTCACAACCCCGGCAATGTCGGTGTTGTTTCCCGTTCCGGCACGCTCACCTACGAAGCGGTGTGGCAGCTTTCCAGCCGCGGCTACGGTCAATCCACCTGCATCGGAATCGGTGGCGATCCGATCAACGGCACTTCGCATCTCGATGCGGTGAAACTTTTCAACGACGATCCTGAAACCGAGGCGATCATCATGATCGGTGAAATCGGCGGTTCGGCGGAGGAGGATGCCTGCGAGTTCATCAAGCGTGAGGCTGCGAAGGGGCGGGCCAAGCCGATGGCCGGTTTCATTGCCGGTTCGACGGCGCCTCCGGGCCGCCGCATGGGACACGCAGGTGCGATCATCTCGGGCGGCAAAGGCAAGGCCGAAGACAAGTTCGAAGCCATGCGGTCAGCGGGTATCGCGGTTGCAGACAGCCCCGCGAGTCTCGGCACGACGCTCCTGTCAGCGCTCAAGCGCTGACGCCGGCGGGCGGCAACAGATGGTGGGATCGGCTGCGGGCGGGCCGGACGCCCGAAGAATGTGCACCAAATCGTCACTCTGGGTGGGTAGGTTGGGACAATCTGGCGAGAAATCCTCGCCGGACCGCCTATATATACGCCTGCGGGGACGCCCGATTCGGAAACTCCCATCTAATAGCTACTCTAGCGGTCGGATATGGTTTAGATAGCGCCGCAATTCGAGCCGGCTGCACCTGCCGTTGGGCGGATGTTCGCGTTCGGCTCCCATAATCGCAACGGGACCACACAGAGCATGTCACGCCAGGACTCCAACCAAGCCTTTGCCCTCACATCCTTCCTGAATGGCGTCAACGCCAGCTACATCGAAGAGATGCAGGCGCAGTACGAGCGCAATCCGGGCTCGGTCAATGACCAGTGGCGCTTGTTTTTCCAGAGCCTCCAGGAGGAGCAGGGCGGCAATGTATCCGAGAATGACAATGGCGGGCCGTCCTGGGGTCGCACCGTCGATGAGCTGCAGGCGCCGGCTTCGAGTGCTTCGGGCGAGCTGGTCGCAGCGCTGACCTCGGACTTCGGTGCCAGCGAGCGCGACGTGCGCGAGAAGATCAGCCAGCGCGCGCAGTCATTCGGGTACGACATCTCCCCTGCGGCTTCCTACCGCGCCACGCAGGACAGCCTGCGGGCCCTGATGCTGATCCGCGCCTACCGCGTCATGGGGCACCTCGCCGCCGACCTCGATCCTCTCGGCATCACCGAGCGCAAGATCCACAAGGAACTGCGCCCCGAGACCTACGGCTTCACGGAGGCCGACCTCGATCGGCCGATTTTCATCGACAAGGTGCTCGGCCTCGAGACGGCGACGATGCGCCAGATCCTGCGCATCCT
>CAZKZT010000578.1:0-1790 GCA_964557265.1 uncultured Hyphomicrobium sp. | reverse complement strand
AATATTCTCTCGAGCGTGATCAACACAGCTCTCCCGCCAATTATTTTCATGCCCGCAAATTCATACGCGGGACGCATGGACGCCCTGTTAAGGATTTCGGTTATCGAATAATTGCACCTTGTCTCGAATAATTATTCGTGCGTTTGTTTCCAATTGCATTTCGGCCATTAGCGCCTTGTTAATAGCGTTGAGGCCCGCGCCCCGGTGCCCAGCGCATCTTGTTGGAACCCCTCAAATCGATTGGACGGCGACGCCGCGCGGACCTACTCTCACTGGCCGCTCACTCAAGGAGCCCGCCGATGCCGCATGCCGACCTGCATGGCCTGAACCTCTCGACAACGAGCGCTGCAGCAGCCGATGCCTTCAACGACACGGTATTGGGCTACCTGCGCTACCGCACCGACATCCCCGCACGCCTGCAGGCGACACTCGCTGCCGACCCGGGCTTCGGTCTGGCGCATGTCCTCAAGGGCTACATGATGATGCTGTCGTTCAAGCAGGCCAATCTGGCCGTTGCGGCAGAGGCACTGCGCACCGCCGAGGGCCTGCTCGGCAGCGCCAGCTCACGCGAGCAGGCTCATGCTGCGGCGCTCGGCGCCTGGGTCGGCGGCGCTGGCGATCGTGCGCTCGCCATCTGGGAACAGATCCTCGACGCGCACCCGACCGACGTGCTCGCGCTGCGCCTCCACCATTTCAACGCGTTCTGGGTTGGCCAGCCGGGCGCGATGGCGCACGAGATCGAGAAGGCAATGCCGAAGTGGGGGCGCGACCTTCCCGGCTGGGGGACACTGCTGGCCTGCCGCTGCTTCGCCCACGAGGAACTCGGCAACTACACGCTGGCCGAAGCCGCCGGACGCGACGCCATTGACTTCGACAAGGGCGACCTGTGGGCGGCCCATGGCGTCGCCCATATTCTCGAGATGCAGGGGCGTTGCAGCGAAGGCATCGACTGGCTTGCCACCCTCGAGCCCTACTGGGAAGGCGGCAACAATCTGAAGCATCACCTGTGGTGGCACCGCGGCCTCTATCATTTCGAACGCAGCGAGTTCGATACCGTCCTCGACCTCTATGACCGCCACTTCCGCAACCTGTCGTCACCGATCACGCAATCGCAGCCCGATCTCTACATCGACATTCAGAATGCCGCCTCGATGTTGTTCCGCCTCGAGCGCCAGGGCGTCGATGTCGGCACGAGATGGGTGGAGATTGCCGACAAGGCCGAAGCGCGGATCGGCGACTGCCTGTCGCCGTTCACACTCCCCCATTGGATGATGGCGTTCGCCGCCACACGACGCTTCGAGGCCGCCGGCCGGATGCTCGAAGCGATGCGCACATACGCGGCGTCGAGCGGGGTCTCCAACGCACGCGATGTCGCCGACTACGCGCTTCCGATCAGCGAAGCGATCTTGCTGCGGGCCAAAGGCGACTTCGTCGGCGCCTGCCGTATCATGCGGCCTGCGATCGGCGGCATGTACCGGCTCGGCGGCAGCCACGCGCAGCAGGACGTCCTCGAACAGGTGTTCCTCGACTGCGCGGTCGCAGCCGGCGCCAATGACGACGTCCGGCTGATCATCGAGCGCGTTGCCGGCCGTCACCCCGTCTCGCCCGAGCGCCGCATGGGCTACAAGCACGCCGCCAAGGACCTGTCCTGATCCGCCGCTGCCGCGACGCGCGGCCTCCAAATGCGATAGCGCCTACGGCTTGATCGCGCCGCGTTCCTGCACCGCCATCAGCGAGCGCGCTCGCGCGACCGCACCGATTCCACTAAATGCTGACGCGCTCTAAGCGTC
>CAZKZT010000577.1:0-1806 GCA_964557265.1 uncultured Hyphomicrobium sp. | reverse complement strand
CTTGGACAGACCAACGCCGGGAGCCTGGGTATCGAACGAGATGTAGAAATGATGATCGCCCGGCAAACCGCTCTTGGCGGCGCGGACCAGTACCGTGCGTATGACGCCGCGCATTGCGTCCTGCGCCAGGGCTTCGTAATCGATCATGCGCCCGCTGCTCATTGGGAATCTAAAACACGTCCTTGCGATGCGACCCCTGGGATAGAGGGCCGCAGGGTCAATGAGTGGAGGGCTTCTGTTGCCCGGTGCCCTCCGAACCGCGCCTGACGTTGCTAGACGCCAGGGCTGTAGTGTTCAGGCTAACGGAGCTGCATTACGCAGCGACGGCAGCCTCAGCATAGTTGTCATTGGCAACTATTCTGGTGACCCGATAACGGCGGTATCATGCCGGGCAAAAGAGCACCCTTTACACCCTCGTCGATCCTATTTCGCCCCCATCAGCAGCTCACCTTATGCGGTGAGCGGATGAGCTGGTGGTGGAGGCGCCGGGTACCGCCCCCGGGTCCGAAAGGCTTATTCCGATGTCCATTTATCGCCATAGCCGGACGAATCCGGCACCCTCAATATAGGATGGCACGCCGACAATTGAAAGCGCACTCCATGTTGCGGACAAATAGTGGTCTGCCGATTCGACATGGAACGTCAGTGGTCCACCCGTCTGGCATGTGGCGAGGGAGACACCATCGTGGCCAACAATCTGTTGACGGGACCGCCGCGATACGCGCCGCGTAGCCCATGGCATCCGCTCTGGGCCCTGGTCGCTGCGCTCGTCATTCAGGCCGGCTTTCAGCTCGCGGCGGGGATTGTCGGGACGCTCATCGCAGCGTGGGTCACCGGCGTGCCGGTGGAGGAGCTGAGCCAGCAGCAGATGCTGACCGGCATGCTGGCGTTCCTGTTGATCTCGCAGGCGTGCGTCGTCTCGGCGGTCTGGTACGCGGCGGGCCTGTTCGGCGGCGTGCGTCGCGAGGTGCTGCAGCTCGATCGTCCCGGGCCTTCGGCGGGAGATGTGGTCGTCGCCTTTATCGGCCTTGTGGTGGTGCTCGGAGCCTATAATGCGCTGATCTATTTTCTCTCGCCGGCCAGTTTCTTCGCCGACATGCAGCAGTTCGTGCCGATGATACGCGACCCGCACGGGCCGTTGACGGCGGTGGCTGTCGGGGTCGGCGCGCCGATTTCCGAGGAGCTGCTGTTCCGCGGCTTCCTGCTGTCGGCACTGGCGCAATGGCGGCTCGGCTTCTGGCCGGCGGCGCTGACGGTGAATGCCGTCTGGACGGCCTTCCACGCCGGCTACTCGGCGGCCGGTATCATGGAGGTGTTCGTCGGCGGGCTCTACCTGTCGTGGCTGCTCTGGCGTTCGGGCAGCATCTGGCTCCCGATCATCTGCCACGCGGTGACGAACATCACATTTCTGTCGATCCTGGCGCTCTACGCGGCGCGCTGAGCGGCTGTGGAAAAGTCGGGCACCCGCGGCTCCGTGAATCGAGCTAGAATGACGCCATGCATCAATATCTCGACCTCATGGCCCGGGTGCGCAACCAGGGCACGGCCAAGACCGACCGCACCGGCACCGGCACGCTGAGCGTGTTCGGCCATCAGATGCGCTTCGACCTCGCAGACGGGTTTCCGCTCGTCACGACCAAGAAGCTGCACATGAAGTCGATCATCCACGAGCTGCTGTGGTTCCTGGCGGGCGACACCAACACCGCGTATCTCAAGCAGCAAGGGGTTTCGATCTGGGACGAGTGGGCCGACGAGAACGGCGATCTCGGCCCCGTCTACGGCCGCCAGTGGCGCTCCTGGGCAACC
>CAZKZT010000576.1:0-1815 GCA_964557265.1 uncultured Hyphomicrobium sp. | reverse complement strand
GCGAAGGCGATCAGCCCCGCCTGGTCATC
Organism: uncultured Hyphomicrobium sp.; assembly: GCA_964557265.1. Taxonomy (GTDB): domain Bacteria; phylum Pseudomonadota; class Alphaproteobacteria; order Rhizobiales; family Hyphomicrobiaceae. The sequence continues at coordinate 1,786 of CAZKZT010000576.1, read as the reverse complement.
GGCTGAGATCGCGACGCATTCGGCAACCTCGGCGATCCCGGCATTGCCGGGCGCGCAATAAAGCTTGGTCAGGAGCGGGCTCGCGGACATCGCCCAGGCGAGGGCGTGCTCGCGGCCGCCGGAACCGATCAATAGGACGTTCATCCGTATTCCCCACGCGAAACGCCGCCAGCCGGCGTCCAGGAGCGCTCCGATAGGCGGAGTCGGCTGCCGTATTCAAACCATGGCCGGTCAAAGCCGGGTATTATCCGCGTGCCATTCTTGCTGCGGCCACCTTCGTGTAACATTGAACAGCGTTGTAACAAACGGGTGCGATTCGTGGCAGAGACGGGACGTGCAGGTAAGACCGGCGTCAGCAACAACCCTGAGCTGACGGTCACGGAGCTGTCTAACGCGATCAAACGGTCGCTGGAGGACCGCTTCGGCTTCGTGCGCCTGCGGGGCGAGATCTCGGGGTATCGCGGTCCGCACGCCTCGGGGCACTGCTATTTCGGCCTGAAGGACGACAAAGCCAAGATCGACGCCGTGATCTGGCGCGGCGTGTTCTCCAAGCTGCGTTTCAAGCCCGAGGAGGGGATGGAAGTCATCGCGACCGGCAAGGTCACGAGCTATCCCAATTCGTCGAAGTACCAGATCGTCATCGAGGCCCTCGAGCCAGCCGGTGTCGGGGCGCTGATGGCGCTGCTCGAAGAGCGCCGGCGCAAGCTGACCGCCGAGGGCCTGTTCGCCGACGAGCGCAAGCGTCCTCTGCCGTTCCTCCCGCGCGTGGTCGGCATCGTGACCTCGCCAACCGGCGCGGTCATCCGCGATATGCTGCACGGCTTCGAAGAGCGTTATCCGGTGCGGGTGATCGTATGGCCGGTGCGGGTGCAAGGCGAGACCAGTGCCAAGGAGGTGGCGGCGGCGATCCGTGGCTTCAACGCGCTGCCGGCCGATGGTCCCGTCCCGCGCCCCGACGTGCTGATCGTTGCGCGCGGTGGCGGCAGCCTCGAAGATCTGTGGGGGTTCAACGAGGAAATCGTTGTTCGTGCCGCGGCTGAGAGTGCGATCCCGCTCATCTCCGCAGTCGGGCACGAGACCGACTGGACCCTGATCGATCTCGCCGCGGACGCCCGCGCGCCGACGCCAACCAAGGCCGCCGAATGGGCGGTGCCGAAGCACGGTGAACTCGTCGAGACCGTCGAGGATCTGGGGCGCAGGCTGCGCAAGTGCGCGCGGCGCACGGTCGATACGGCGCGGGAGCGTCTCAAGGCCTATGCGCGCGGCTTGCCACGGCTCGAAAATCTGCTGGCGTTGCCGCGACAGCGCTTCGACGACGCCGAACGGCGCCTCGCGCGGGCGCTTGCCGCCAATACGCATGCGCATGGGCGCAGGCTGGCGGCGATCGCGCCGCGCCTGCAGTTGCGTCTCGTCGCGCAGCGGCTCGATCGTGACCGCCAGCGGCTCGACCGGCTCCAGCGCGGCGGGCTGACGGCGCTGGCGCAGATGACGGCGGCGCGGCGGACCCGCTTCGAGCGGCAGGCTGCACGCATGACGCCGCACGCGCTGACGCACCGGACGACACGCCTCCGCGAGCGGATCGACAGTGTGGCCGGGCGGTTGCGGCAGAGCCTGGCCAGCCGGTTGACGCTCGATCGCCGCGCGCTGACGGCGCAGGCGCAAATGCTAGCGTCACTCAGTTACCAGAGCGTCCTGCGTCGCGGTTTCGCGCTGGTGCGCGATGAGGAGGGCCGCGCCGTGCGAGCGGTCGCCGGATTGACAGCCGGAGACCGTATCGCCATCGAGT
>CAZKZT010000575.1:0-1819 GCA_964557265.1 uncultured Hyphomicrobium sp. | reverse complement strand
AGCGCGCTCTATGTATTTGATTGAGAGTCTGATTCACGCTCTCGATGGAAGCGCGCTTCCATCTCGACCGATCAGGCTCTAGCCGAGCGGTACGGCTCGCCGGGTATGACGCGTTTCCGCGCTACTCCACCTGGGTCGCCACAAGCCGCCAGTCGCTGCCGCGACGCAATTCCCGTGCAAACGTCCAGATATCGATGCTGCGGCGTGCCGTGGGCGTCTTCTCGATCATATGGCCCGCCGCATCGTGAGACAGGTTGAAGACTTCGCCGACGAAGCGGACCGAGATTTCCATGTGCGTTGCCTCGACGCTGCCATCGATGATCTCGGGCGGATCAAGGCGTGCAAACACGGTCTCGGGGATCGTTCCGGCGACCTCGCGATCGGCGATCGCCCGATCGAATGCCTTGTAGACATCTGGAGACACCAGCTTCGCGAGTGTCTCGCGATCGCCGGAGTCGAAGGCCGCAACGATCCTTTCATAGAAGGCAAGTGTCCTCGCCAGGAATTCATCGAGTGTCGCAGCGGTTTCGCGACGAAGGATTTCCAGTAGAACTGCATCGAGACCTGAGCTTGCGGCCTCCTCAGGAAGGGGCGCACTCGATTGAGCCTCGGCCGCACCGCTACGTTTCGGGCGCACGTCATCGATCGCGGCGATCTGCGAGAGATGTGTGCGCCAGCTGGAGGCGATCCAATAGACCGCGAGCACATACATCAGCCATCCGACGACCGAGCCACCGCCTTCTTCAGGCATTGTCACCTCCACGTTTTCTACAGCGCACTCTCATGACGATCTCTGCTGATCGAACCGCGGCAGGGTTTCGAACGAATGGAACGGCGGCGGTGAGGACAAAGTCCACTCCAGCGTCGTCGCTCCGGCGCCCCAGGGATTGTCGCCGGCGACGCGTTTGCGCCAGAAGGCTTCGGCGACAGTGACGAAGAAGACCAGGAAACCGACTGCTGATATGTAGGAGCCGATCGAGGAGATGTAGTTCCACGGCGCAAACGCATCCGGATAATCGGCGTAGCGGCGCGGCATGCCGGCAAGCCCGAGGAAGTGCTGCGGGAAGAACACCATGTTCACGCCGACGAACATCAGCGCGAAGTGCAGCCGTCCGAGCGCCTCGGAATAGAGATAACCGGACATCTTCGGGAACCAATAGTAGAAGCCGGCAAAGATGGCGAAGACCGCGCCGAGCGACAGCACATAGTGGAAATGCGCAATGACGTAGTAGGTGTCGTGAAGCACGGTATCGATGCCGACATTGGCCAGTACGACGCCCGTCACCCCACCGATCGTGAAAAGTATGACGAAGCCGAGCGCCCACAGCATGGGAACGCGGAAGCGGATCGAGCCGCCCCACATGGTGGCGATCCAGGAAAAGACCTTGATGCCGGTCGGAACCGCAATCACCATCGAGGCGAGTGCGAAATAGCGAGAGGCGTTGAACGACATGCCCACCGTGTACATGTGGTGGGCCCAGACGATGAAGCCGACCATGCCTATGGCAACCATGGCGTAGGCCATGCCGAGATACCCGAAGACCGGCTTGCGGGAAAACGATGAGACGACGTGGCTGATGATCCCGAACGCCGGCAGGATCATGATGTAGACTTCGGGATGGCCGAAGAACCAGAACAGGTGCTGGTACAGGATCGGATCGCCGCCACCCGCAGCCGCGAAGAACGTCGTCCCGAAGTTCCGGTCGGTCAGGAGCATGGTGACCGCGCCTGCCAGCACGGGCAGCGATATCAGAAGCATGAAGGCGGTCACCAGCATGCTCCAGGCGAACAGCGGCATCCTGTGCATGTTCATGCCGGG
>CAZKZT010000574.1:0-1837 GCA_964557265.1 uncultured Hyphomicrobium sp. | reverse complement strand
GCTAAGTCTTTGATTTAATGGTCGGAGCGGCGAGATTCGAACTCGCGACCCCCAGTCCCCCAGACTGGTGCGCTAACCAGGCTGCGCTACGCTCCGATCCCACGGACCCAGAGGGTACCGCGAACGGGACACGCGTACTCGACGGGCCCGACCGCGTCAAGGAACTTGGCCCATCAATGACATGCCAGCGGCAAACCGCTCGGGAGGGCCAAACCCACACAATATCGCTAGACTACGGCAAAATCGGCCTGAGCCCAGTTTCTCCCGCAGGGTTCGGCCAGGATCCCGCTCTGGAGCGCCTCGCATCTAGCCCGGCGATGGCAGACACGGTAAATCGAACTACGGCTAGTTTCATGCCCCATGAGGCAGCAGCGTTTGGAGGAACGACCATGGCGATGACGCTCGAACAGGTTGCAGCAGCGATGGTGGCGCCCGGCAAGGGCATCCTCGCCGCCGATGAGAGCACCGGCACGATCAAGCGCCGCTTCGACAGCATCAAAGCCGACAACACCGAGGACAATCGGCGCGACTATCGCGAGATGCTGTTCCGCTCCACCGATGCCATGAAGACCGCGATCTCCGGCGTGATCCTGTTCGACGAGACGATCCGTCAGAAAGCCAAGGACGGCACACCCCTCGTCAAACTCATCACCGACACGGGCGCGCTGCCCGGCATCAAGGTCGACGGCAGCACCAAGCCGCTCCAGTTCTGCAAGGGCGAGGTGATCACCGAGGGCCTCGACGGCCTACCCGGCCGCGTCAAGGAATACGTTGGCCTCGGCGCCAAGTTCGCAAAGTGGCGCGCGGTGATCGACATCGGCCAGGGGATGCCCTCCTACACCTGCCTGAAAGCCAACGCCCACGCCCTCGCCCGCTACGCCGCGATCTGCCTCGAGGGCGGGCTCGTGCCGATCGTCGAGCCAGAGGTCCTGATGGACGGCGCGCACGACATCGATCGCTGTGCCGAGGTGACCGAGTGGGTACTCAAAGAGGTCTACCAGGAGCTCTACTACAATCGCGTCGTGCTCGAGCAGACGATCCTCAAGCCGAACATGGTCATCGCGGGCAAGCAGTGCCATCGTCAGGCGAGCCGGGAGGAAGTGGCTGAGCAGACGATCAAGGTGCTCAAGCGCTGCGTCCCGTCGGCGGTGCCGGGCATTGCGTTCCTCTCGGGCGGACAATCGGACGAGGATGCGACGGCGCATCTCCAGCTGATGAATGCGATCGGCGGTCTGCCTTGGAAGCTCTCCTTCTCCTACGGTCGCGCCCTACAGGCGGCGGCCCTCAAGGCATGGAGTGGCAAGAGCGAAAATCTGGCGGCCGGGCAGCGCGCTTTCAGCCATCGCGCGAAGATGAATGGTCTTGCGGCAGCCGGCCAATGGACCCCGGCGCTGGAGAAAGCGATCGCGTGAGATCCGTGAGCTGCGGGACCATCGCCCGCGTCGGTTGGCATTATGAGGGCGCAAGATGGCGACGCTGGTCGAAATCGGCCGCTTTCGAAGCCTGCCAGAAGCCGCCGTGGCCAAGAGCTGCCTCGAAGCCTATGGGCATCCGGTCATGGCGATGGAGCACTATCACGCCTCGGTCGCCTGGCATCATCTCTTCGCCATCGGCGGCGTGCGTCTGGTGGCACCGGAGCCGGAAGCCGCGCAGGCCCGCCTTCTCCTCGACACGCTGGCGCGCGACAGCAGCGTCGCTGCGTCCGCGCGTGGAGTCGGACCGGTGTCTCCAGGGTTCGCCAAGCGATGCCTCGCGGTACTGCTGCTGTTCATGCTCTACGTGATCGTCCCGCCGCAGGTCATGAAACGTCGGCCGGCCCTGTGACACGATTGCGATC
>CAZKZT010000573.1:0-1845 GCA_964557265.1 uncultured Hyphomicrobium sp. | reverse complement strand
AGCAACGCTGCGCACAGCTCATCGACGTTATGCGGCGGAATGTTTGTCGCCATGCCGACCGCAATGCCCGACGAGCCGTTGGCCAGCAGGTTCGGGAAGTTCGCCGGAAGGACGACCGGTTCCTCGTTGGCGCCGTCGTACGTCGCACGGAAATCGATCGTATTCTCGTCGATGCCGTCGAGCAGCGCCTCCGCGACGAGGGTCAGGCGGCTTTCCGTGTAGCGCATCGCGGCCGCATTATCGCCGTCGATGTTGCCGAAGTTGCCCTGCCCGTCGACCAGCGGATAGCGGACCGCAAAGTCCTGCGCGAGACGGACCAGCGCGTCGTAGATCGCCTGGTCACCGTGCGGATGGTAGTTACCCATCACATCGCCGACGATCTTCGCGCTCTTCTTGAAACCGCCGGTCGGATCGAGCTTAAGCTCGCGCATCGCGTAGAGGATACGGCGATGCACTGGCTTCAAGCCGTCGCGCACGTCCGGCAGCGCACGATGCATGATCGTGGACAGCGCATACGCCAGATAGCGCTCTTCGAGCGCTTCGCGCAGATTGACGGGTTCAATGGGCCCCGGGCCGGGCAGAATCGGTCTATCGCTCATAGCTTGGGGACTTAGCGCCCCGGTCGGCACCGCTCAAGTGGTACAGGCGCCACAGGGGGCATCGGCGCACAACTTGGACAAGGACCGCGCCTTTCACCGCAGCGTCGCTTCACGGCCACGGCAGCACGAAAATCGCGGCGGGGCGGATGGGCTAACGCGCACGCCCGCACCGCCTGGGCTAAGCTGTTTGGAAACAACTGCTTCGCCAGAGATCGACGTGCCCGCGCCCCCTCCCGACATTCCGCCATTTGCGCTCAGCCAAACGGTTGCCGCGCAGCACGCGGAGGATGTGGACGCGCTGGCCGACGCCCTGAGAAAATGCGGCGCCGGCGATCGCGGCTTCAGCGCGAAGACCTCGCACATCCTGGCCGCCACCCCCGGCGAGCTGGCGCAGCGCGTCGAAGCGCTGCGCGCCGCGACATCGGTCCCATTTGATGCCGGCCCTGTCGAGGTGCTGACGGTCTGGACGCCGGCGCGCGTGGCGGAGGCCGAGCACCGGCTCGGCAGCGCGGATGGCGGAACGGGCGCGTTCGCCGTGGTGCGGCTGCGCATCGTCCCGCGCCGGTCGGGCGAAGGCAACCTGTTCGAGAGCGAATTCGCGGGGCCGCCGGAGATCGACGCCTTCAACGCTGCCGTGGCGCGCGGCGTCGCTCGGATCTGGGCTAACGGGATCGACGGCGCCGGGCAGATCGTCGACACCCGCGTCGTCTTCATCGACGGCGCCTTTCACGCGTCGCGATCCAGCCCCGCAGGCTTCGAGAAGGCAGCGGTCGTCGCCATGGAAGCTGCCTGCCGGGCCGCCGCCATGCGCCGTCTCGACCCGCTGGTGGAGATCGAGATCCTGGCCGAGCGCGATCATGTGCGCCCCATCGTCGACGATCTCACAGCGAGCGGCGGCAGCGAGATCCGCCGCCAGCTGGCAGCGAAAGGCGTTGTAATCGTCGCCGAGTTGCCGATGCGCGCATTCCTCGTTTACGAGGCGCGCCTCGCCAGCCTGACCGGACGCCGCGGCAAGCTGACCGGTGCGCCTCGGCTGGCTCGATTTGCCGAAGTCCGTCGCGGCTGAAGCGCGATAACCATGGCCCTAGAATTGCGCCGAACGCTTGGATCCATTCCGGCGAAACATGGTTAACCACCGGTCATCATTAAGAGATTGCTTACGCATTTCGCCTTCTTTTGATCACTCGACAAGGGGTCGGGCAGGACCCTGGCGAACGCCGATACATCGTCAGTTCAAACACTGTTC
>CAZKZT010000572.1:1017-1847 GCA_964557265.1 uncultured Hyphomicrobium sp. | reverse complement strand
CGAGGCCCGCCGTGACGAACGCGGCGAGCACGCCGAGCTCGTTCTCGACGTCGGATAGCGGCACCTCGATCGTCGGCAGGCCTTCCGCCGTCTCGCCCTGCTCGAACGTGCGGCGCGCGGTTTCGGCGGCAGCCTCGGCTTTGTCGCGGCCATGCAGGAGCGCCGTCGCTTCCGTGGCCAGCGTCTTCTTTGCTTCGTTGATCTCGGCGCCGCCGAGCGCCGCGAGCTTCGCGATCTCGCTCATCGGCAGCAGCGTGAACAGCTTGAGGAAGCGCTCGACGTCGGCGTCCTCGGTGTTCCGCCACATCTGCCAGTAGTCGTAGACCGGGAGCTGGTCCTCGTTGAGCCACACCGCGCCGGCGGCGGTCTTGCCCATCTTGGCGCCCGATGCCGTCGTCAGCAGCGGACAGGTGAGCGCGTACAACTGATGCGTGCCCATGCGCCGGCCGAGATCGATGCCGGAGACGATGTTGCCCCACTGGTCGGAGCCGCCCATCTGCAGGTTGCAGTCGTAGCGCCGCGCCAGCTCCACGTAGTCGTAGGACTGCAGCAGCATGTAGTTGAATTCGATGAACGACAGCTCCTGCTCGCGCTCGAGGCGCATCTTCGCGGAGTCCATCGACAGCATCCGGTTGACCGAGAAGTGCCGGCCGACGTCGCGCAGGAACTCGATGTAGTTGAGCGGCGCCAGCCACTCGGCATTGTCGGCCATGACCGCGTCATGACGCGCGTCGCCGAACGTGAGGAACTTGGCGAAGACGCGCTTGATGCTGTCCTTGTTCGCCTCGATCGTCTCCAGCGCCTTGTTCATCATCGTCGCCGAGTCGATC
>CAZKZT010000572.1:0-1007 GCA_964557265.1 uncultured Hyphomicrobium sp. | reverse complement strand
CGTCGCGGCCCGAGGGGTCGCCGACGCGCGTCGTGCCGCCGCCCATCAGCGTGATCGGACGGCCGCCGCCGGATTTCTGCAGCCAGTGCAGCATCATGATCGACAGCAGGTGGCCGATGTGCAGCGACGGCGCCGTGCAATCATAGCCGACATAGCTCACGATCCCACCCTTCGCCGCGAGCGCATCCAGCCCCGGGAAATCCGAGCATTGGTGAATGAAGCCGCGCTCGGCCAGAATGTTGAGGAAATCGGACTTGTGCTGTGTCATGAGGATCGGCTTTCGGTCGCACCTGCACCTTTAGGTCCGGCAGGGCTTGATAAGGTGGGCGCAAATTGCACAGGAAGGCCGGGATGGGCAAGATCAGGCGCGCTTTGGGGCTGATGAGCGGTACGTCGATGGACGGTATCGATATCGCCCTCATCGAAACCGACGGCGAGGCCCTGGTGCGGCGTCGGGCAGCCGGCGGGGTCGCGTACGAGCCGGCCTTCCGGGACCGTCTCAGGGGCGCGCTGGAGGACGCCCTCGCCATAAAGGAGCGCCACGAGCGGCCGGGCGACCTTGCCGCCGTTGAGGCCGAGCTGACCCGTCTCCATGCCGACGCGGTGCTCCGGTTCATCGGCGACCAGATGCTGCAGCCCTCGGCGATCGACGTGATCGGCTTCCATGGCCAGACGGTGCTGCACCGCTGGGAGCCGGACCGGGTTATCGCGCCGCCGCAGCTGGGCCTGCCGCCTGGGCTGGTACAATCCTCGCTGATTTTCAGGCCGGCCAAGTCGGGCGGGATGCTCACCGTCCAGATCGGCGACGGCGCGGCCCTGGCGGCGGCGACCGGTATCGACGTGGTCCACGACCTGCGCGCGGCCGACTGCGCGGCGGGCGGACAGGGCGCGCCGCTTGTGCCGATCTATCATTTCGCCATGGCCGCCAAGGTTTCCGAGCGCCCGATCGCGATCGTGAACATCGGCGGTGTCGCCAACATCACCTACATCAATAAGTACGAACGCGA
>CAZKZT010000571.1:0-1859 GCA_964557265.1 uncultured Hyphomicrobium sp. | reverse complement strand
GTTGCGCTCGTGACCGTCCACGGACGCACGCGATGCCAGTTCTTCAAGGACAAGGCCGACTGGGCATTCGTTGCGCGGGTCAAGTCGGCGGTCTCCATTCCGGTCGTCGTCAACGGTGACATTCGCACCCCCGATGACGCTGCCAGCGCGCTCTCGGCCGCGGGAGCCGACGGCGTCATGATCGGCCGGGGTGCCTATGGCGCGCCGTGGTTGGCGAAACAGGTGGCGGATTTCCTCGAGACGGGCGTCGATCCCGGCCCGCCGCCGCTTGCGGCGCAGGGAGAGATCGCGCGTGCGCATATCGAGGCGATGCTGACGCACTACGGCACCTTCCTCGGCTTGCGTAACGCGAGGAAGCACGTCGGCTGGTACCTCGAGACCAGCGGTGCGCCACCCGCCGTCATCAAAGCCAACCGCCAGATGCTGTGCACGGAGAGCGATCCCGCACGCCTGCTGGCGGGATTGGCGCGGTTCTATGCGTCAATCCTGGAGGCCGAGGGGGCCGCTGCATGACATCCGACAGCACGCCCGAGCGGGTACCGCCAATCCCGCCGGTGACAACCCGGCGCCACATCGAGCACGATGTGCTCGTTGGTTCTCTTCCCCATCCGATCCTCGTACTCGCTGCCGACGAGCGGGTGATCTATGCCAACGTCGCGGCCGAGGCGTTCTTCCAGACGAGCCTCGCCGTCCTGAAGCGCCAGCAGCTCGGCATGATCGTGGCGGACGACTGCCCCCTGATCGCGCTCGCCCGGCAGGTGGCCCGCAATAGCGCCACCGTCAACGAGTACGGCGTGCTGATTTCGACGCCGAAAGTGCAGGCGCCGCGCCTCGTCGATATCTACGGCGGTCCCCTTCCCGACGCACCCGACCTTGTGCTGTTGATGCTGCAGCAGCGCTCGATGGCGCAGATGATCGAACGGCAGCTCACCCATCGCGCGGCGGCGCGCTCGGTGTCGGGTCTTGCAGCGGTGCTCGCGCACGAGATCAAGAATCCGCTTTCCGGCATTCGCGGCGCGGCCCAGCTCCTGGAGCCGTCGCTCTCGGATGAGGATCGCGCACTCGCGCGCCTGATCTGCGAAGAGACCGACCGTATCCGTAATCTCGTCGACCGCATGGAAGTGTTCGGCGACGAGCGCCCGCTTGCGATCGAGCCTGTCAACATCCACTCCGTGCTCGATCACGTGAAGCGCATCGCCGAAAGCGGCTTCGCCCGCGGCATCCGCATCACCGAGCAATACGATCCTTCGCTGCCGCCTATTCCCGGCAATCGCGACAAGCTGGTCCAGGCGTTCCTCAACCTCGTCAAGAATGCCGCCGAGGCGCTGAGCGAGACCCGCGAAGGCGGACGCATCGTTCTGACGACCGCGTTCCGTCCCGGCGTCAGGCTGTCGGTACCGGGGACGCAGACCAGGGTTTCGCTGCCGTTGATGATCGAGGTCGAGGACAGCGGTCCCGGCATCGCCGAGGCCGTCAAATCGCATCTGTTCGATCCGTTCGTGACAACGAAGCGGACCGGTACGGGGCTCGGTCTCGCGCTCGTCGCGAAGATCGTCGGCGATCATGGCGGGATCATCGAATGCGACAGCGAACCCCGCAGAACCGTGTTTCGCGTCCTCCTGCCGATGCACGAGCAGGGCGACTTGCACATCAAGAGAGGCGATTGATCGATGCCGCGCGGAACCATTCTCATAGCCGACGACGACGCCGCCATTCGGACGGTGCTCAATCAGGCGCTGGCCCGGGCGGGATACTCGCCGCGGGCGACAGGCAATGCCGCAACGCTGTGGCGCTGGGTCTCGCAAGGCGAAGGGGATGTCGTCATCACCGACGTCATCATGCCGGATGAGAACGCGTTC
>CAZKZT010000570.1:0-1859 GCA_964557265.1 uncultured Hyphomicrobium sp. | reverse complement strand
CGCAAAGTCCACCCGCATCGCTCCCAGAAATTACACCACCAGCACGGACGCTACCTAACGCGGCCGGCGAAGGGGTAAGAAAATCGGGGGTGGCGCCAAACATCAGCGCGGCCGGATTGGCAAGCGGCGACCAGATGACCGGTTGGTCGAGCGCGGAATGTTTGGGGTCTGCCGGGAAATCGTAACCCCCAGCGACGCTGGGCATCATCCGAAAGGGGAAGATGTCCGGCGTCTTGCGTTACAAGATCATCGAAGCTGGCTTGATAGGCAGCGTTACGGCGTAAGCATTCCCACGCGACGCCCTCAACGGGCAGCGCATCGTAGAATTCATATTGGCTCTGGTCTCGCCAGCGGGATGTACCCGGCTTCATTGCTCCGCTCCTGGTTGAAATTGCACAGGTGGAGCGTGAAAATATTCCGCCACATCTACGGGGATGGAAGCCGGAATGGAGGCATGGAGTGATGCCCACAGGGCATCACTCTGGCGTCAGCGCCGAGGTCAGTCGCGATCTGTCGGACGGTGGAGCAGTTGGCGATAGCCGCTTTGCGTCATCCAGCGCGCCCGTGCCAGATGGCTGTCATGGACTTGCCTGGCGCGCTCGGGTTCCTGAATAGGGTCGATACCAAACAGCACATTAACGGCTTCGGTCCATTCCGCGCCATCGTCGGCGGCATCGAGTAGCCGCATATAAAGCTTGATATGCGCGCGATCATACTCGGTGAGCTCGTCGCTAATGGGCGCACTGTCGTCGAAGGAGGGGGCCGCAGATGTCATGTCGAGGATCGCCACAGGACGTATACCGCCGCCACAGATCGATGATGGCGCCTGCGCCAATCAACCGTCGTTGATCTGTCGGTGTCTCTTCTCGTCTTGGCCATGAACCAGCAACACTCCTTGCCCGCGATCCGTGGACAGGAGAACAATCCCTGCTGCTTCAAGCGCCCGGCGTACCTGATCCCGCGTTGTCTCATACACCTCGAGCCGGCTCTCGGACTCAAGGCGTTTCAGGGCAGTCAGCGATATTCGGGCCTTGTCAGCGAGCGTCTCCTGCGTCCAACCCAGCAACGCGCGTGCGGCCCGCGACTGTCGAGCGGTGATCATGCATGATCACCTCCCATCGCGACCGGCGCGCATTCCAGAACTACGGCTATTTTAGTCGCTCTTTCCTTTTCTGCCAGATGAAATCGTCGAATCTGGGCAAGAGGTTATTTGCGCAGGACAACGCACAGGCCCGTCCGATTCGCCTGCCTCGGCAAGGTTGTGGGGCGCTGATACTCGGATCGGCATCCGCACCGGTCGGGCCACCAAAAGAGCCCCAAACGATCCAATTTCTCGAAGATGATATGTCTGAAGATCATATTCTTGGCATTCACGCCAGAGCATGATACGCATTCAGATCAATTTCGCCGAAATGATCCGCAAAGGAATCATATGAAGATGGAAGCAGAAGCGCTCGGGTTGATCGGCGACCATTTTCGCCGCGCCCGACTGGCCGCCAGACTGACCCAGGAGCAGGTGGCCGATCTGGCCGGCATATCGCGTCCGCGCTACCGCGATGTTGAAACCGGGGCGGCGGCAGCACGCACCACGACCTTGATCAATATTGCCCGAGCGCTCGGTCTGGAAATGATGCTCGTTCCCCAGGCCATGGTGCCCGCTATCGAGGCGCTCTTGCGCCCTGAGGCTGAAGAGGATCGCCCCGCCTTCAGCCCGCAACCGGAGAGCGACGATGATAGCCGCCCGCACCGCTGAGACCATCCCGTCACTGGACGTGTTCCTGAACAGTGTGAGGGTTGGCACGATTGTCAGAACACCCGGCGACTTCAACGCTTTCAGCCTTGACCCGGCGTACCGCGCC
>CAZKZT010000569.1:0-1860 GCA_964557265.1 uncultured Hyphomicrobium sp. | reverse complement strand
ATCGCCTTCGTTGTCGTCCTGATCGCCGAACTCGCCGGCCGGGCGGATCCGGTGGGCATTGCCGTTCGTCATGTCGCCGCCGCCCTGCTGGGCCTGCTGCTCACGGTAGGCAATGATCATCCGGTTGTAGTGCTCGGCGTGCTGGAGATAATTCTCAGCGAGCACCGGGTCGCCCGACGTCTGAGCATCTCGCGCCAGGGCCATGTATTTGCTCGCGACATCGGCCGCAGTGCCGCGGACCTTAACGTCCGGACCGTTGGATTCGAAGCTGCGGGATAGCGGGTTCTGCCCTTTGCGATGGTTATGGCTGCTGTGGCTGCCATTGCCGCCGCTGCTGCCACGGCTACGCCCGCGGCGATGCTGCTGACCCTGCCTCATAGGCTTACATTCTTTCCTCGAAGGTTTTTGCGCGCTTCAGCACGCCGAAGCCCAACCAAACCGTGGCTTCATCTCAAGCGGTTTCGTTACGTGTTTGAGCACGCATGACTTTTGCCACGCGATCACGGCTACATGCAACGAGCCCGCACCACACCGACCTACATCAGAAATGTCCTTGTGATCCTCTACGCACCGCCCCCGACCCTAGGCCCCAAGGTGCGACACACGTCTCGATCACGGATCTAGGTGGATATGGCAGCCTTGGCACCAATGGCGCCGTTTCTGCCTCTCACCAGCTGGGCCTGCCCCTTTGCCTGCGGTCCACTAATCACCGCTGCGGCCAAGGCACGGCACACGCTTTGCCTGCCGAGCAAGCTAGACCGAACGATCCTCGATTCCAAGTTTTTTTTTGTTGTCGCAGCGCGGTGTGGCGACGGCAACACACCGCGCAATTCCGCCCAGGTCGCGTAGCAGCGGCAAGTCGAGCGGCGCGGCGATGTAACCGTGTTCAGTGGCCAATCCGGCCACCAGCCGGCTCTGATCGTGGCCGACCTCGAATACGATCCAGCCGCCGGGGGCGAGTACGCGAGCCGCATCGGCGAGAATGGCACGGTAGGCCTCGAGCCCGTCAGGCCCGCCGTCGAGGGCTCTCGGAGGATCCCATCCGGTGACTTCGGGTTCCAGGCCGGGAATCTCCGCGCTCGGAATGTAGGGCGGGTTGGAAACGATGAGGTGGAAGCGGCCGTCGACCGCGTCGAGCCAGTGCGATTGCACGAAGGTCGCGCGGGCCGCGAGCCCGTGCCGCATAGCGTTCTCAGCGGCGATAGCGAGGGCGGACGGACTGATGTCCGTTGCCACGGTCTCGGCGTCGGGCAGCGCTGAAAGCAGGGCCAGCGCGATGGCACCGGTGCCGGTTCCGAGATCGAGGATGCGGAGCGGTTCATCACCGCCGCGGGGGATGAGCGCCGCAAAGTGCAGCGCGGCAGCCACGATGGTTTCCGTATCGGGTCGCGGATCGAGTGTGTCCGGGTTGAGGGCCAGCGTGAGGCCGTAGAAGTCGCGTGTGCCGACGATGCGGGCGACGGGTTCGTGCGCCGCGCGCCGGACGAGGGCCGATGCGAGAGCCGTGAGGGCGCAGGCATCCGGTTGCGCCTCGGGCTCGCGCAAGAGGATTTCGCGGTCGATGCCGAAGGCGTGGACGACGAGGCGGCGCGCGTCGACGGCAGAGTCCTCGATGCCTGCTGTATCGAGGAAGGTCGTCGCGGCCCGTATGACGTCGCGCACCGTGCGGCAGCCGCTCCAGTCGATGGTCGACGCACGAGCGGTTGCGGGAGATTCTGGTGCGGTCATGCGGTCCGCCCGCTCATGCGCCGCCGCCGCTCGCCATCGCCGCGAGCTGGCTCGTCTGATGATCGGTGATCAAGGCATCGATCATCTCATCCAGCGCGGGGCCACCCTGCATCATCTCGTCGAGGCGGTGCA
>CAZKZT010000568.1:0-1862 GCA_964557265.1 uncultured Hyphomicrobium sp. | reverse complement strand
GCCAAAGACGCTCGCATGGCTTCTCGGCGGCACCGGCGTCATCCTGATCATCAAGGCTACTCTGGTGGCCGGCCCCCGCCTCTGGATCTGGGCCTGGCGCCCCGTCCTCATGGTCACGCTGGGGACCATCGCGTTTGCCGGTTTGATCGACCAGGAGGGCGCCGTCGTGCCGAGGGCGGTGTCGATGATAGGCTGGCTTGAATTACTCCGCTACCTGCCGGGGGCCCAATGGCTGGTCTTTGGTATCGGCCCCTTTCTGATCATCAAGGCGGTTGCATGGCTGCTTGCTGCGATTGGCGCCATTCTGATCGTCAAGGCGGCGCTGCTGAGCGGGCTGCCAAGCCCAGCTGCCGAGGGACGGGCCGCCCTCATGATCTCGCTGGCGACGATCGCCTTCGCGCTGCTGATCAACCGGATGGGCATCGTCGTCACGATGGCGGTGTCGATGACACTTGCCGCGCTGGGCACGCCTGAGACACGCTGGCTCGAATACCTCCTCTTCGCGCTGTTCATGATCGCGCTCGGCATCGTCGTCTTCATCTATGGCCTCGGCATGCCGATCCAGATCCATCCTTGGAAGCCGGTATGAGTCAGGGTGAACTCTTCAGCAATCTCGCGCTCGGCCTGTCGGTCGCAGCGACGATGCAGAATCTCCTTTACTGCCTCGCCGGCGCGGTAATCGGCACGGCGGTCGGCGTGCTGCCCGGTGTCGGGCCCGTGGCCACCATGGCGCCGCTGCTGCCGGCGACGTACGCGCTCCCACCGGAGGGCGCGCTGATCATGCTGGCCGGCATCTACTACGGCGCCCAGTACGGCGGCTCGACGACCGCGATCCTCGTTAACCTGCCAGGCGAATCGAGTTCGGTCGTCACAACGCTCGACGGCTACCAGATGGCGCGGCAGGGCCGTGCGGGCCCAGCCCTCGCGATCGCCGCGCTCGGCTCGTTCTTTGCCGGTTGCGTCGCCACCATCCTGATCGCCGCGGCGGCGCCACCGCTGACGCGTTTCGCCTTCAAGTTCGCCCCCGCCGACTATTTCTCGCTGATGGCGCTCGGCCTCGTGTTCTCGATCGTGATGGCGCGCGGATCGATCATCAAGGCATTCGGGATGGTGTTCCTCGGGATGCTGCTCGGCCTCGTCGGCACCGACGTCAACACCGGCAACGAGCGCTACACCTTCGGCATCAGCGACCTCTTCGACGGCCTCGGCTTCGTGCCTCTCGCCATGGGGCTCTTCGGCATCGCCGAGATCATCGCCAATCTGACCAGCACCGAGCGGCGCGATCTGGTCAGCGCCAAGGTCAGCAACCTGTGGCCGACGCGCGAGGACTTCCACAGGAGCCGTGGTCCGATCCTGCGCGGGACGGCACTCGGAAGCGTCCTCGGCCTGCTGCCCGGCGGCGGTGCGGTACTCGGCTCGTTCTCCTCCTATACGTTGGAAAAACGCATATCGAAGACACCGGAGCAGTTCGGCACCGGCGCCATCGAGGGCGTCGCCGGTCCCGAAAGTGCCAACAACGCGGCAGCGCAGACCGCGTTCATTCCGATGCTCACGCTCGGCATCCCGTCGAACGCCGTGATGGCGATGATGATCGGCGGCATGATGATCCACGGCATCATTCCCGGGCCTCAGGTCATGGAGCAGCGGCCGGGTCTGTTCTGGGGCATGATCGTCAGCATGTGGCTCGGCAATCTCATGCTGATCGTCCTCAATCTGCCGATGATCGGGCTGTGGGTGCGCCTGCTGCTGGTGCCCTACCGGCTGCTCGCGATCGCGGTGCTGTTCTTCTGCTGCATCGGCGTCTACAGCCTCAACAATTCGGCCAACGAAGTGCTGTTCATCGCCGCCTTCGGCCTGCTCGG
>CAZKZT010000567.1:0-1866 GCA_964557265.1 uncultured Hyphomicrobium sp. | reverse complement strand
GACGGGGAAGTCGAGGCCGTAGTGCGTCTGGGTCGCCGGATTGATCGAGACCGGTCCCGTCGAGCCCAGACACCCGCCCAGAATATTGGCGCAAACAACGAAGAAGCGGTTGGTGTCGATTGGTTTGTCAGGGCCGATCAAGCTTTCCCACCAGCCGGGTTTGCCGGTCACTGGATTGGGCTGCGCGAAATACTGGTCTCCGGTGAGGGCGTGGCAGATAAGGATCGCGTTGGACTTCTGCGCGTTGAGAGTGCCGGCTGTTTCATAGGCGACGGTGAACGGTCCGAGCGCCTTGCCGCAGTCGAGTTCAAGCGGCTCGGAGGCCGGGAATGTCACGGACGGGCTGGTCGGCGACAGCGCTTCCTCAAGCGCCGAGCGTTTCAGGCTCTCGGGGGAGGGCGTCGCGTGCGCAGCTGCGGGGCGGCCCGCACTCGGCTCGGTACTCACGCTCACCATGCTCGTCTCCGCGCGGCCGGCCGCAAGCCGACACAAAAAATCCGGACTCGGGGCCGGCGATACCTGCCGTGCTCAACCGAATTCCGGATGCGCGCGGCCTCTTTAGCGAGTTGTTTAACGTGGCTGCAAGCCGGCCGGCCAAATCACCACGAATACTAAGCAAATAACTGAAATACGTGGTTTGCGTCAAGGTCGTGGCAGTGGGACCGCGTATCCGCTTCCGACCCGCCGGGATCCGCAGACACGCACAACGCAGCCGCGATCCTTGCTGGACAAGTTACGTTATAACGTCTAGATCGAATTGAATACGGTTGATGGACGCGCCGATGGCCATCGTGACGACAGGAGTGACTTGGATGTGGCGGCTACGAGATCTGGCGATTGCCGCGGTGGCCTCGGTTACGCTGATGGCGGCAACGCTTCCCGTGCGTGCCGCTGACTTGAACGTCGTCGCGACGATCAAGCCGATCCATTCGATCGCTGCCGCGGTGATGGAAGGCGTGGCCGAGCCGCACCTGCTGATCGATGGCATGGCATCACCGCACACCTACAGTCTCAAACCGTCGGACACCCGCGTGCTGAACGGGGCCGCGGTCGTCTTTCGCGTGTCGGATGGCCTCGAGCCGTTCATGAGCAAAGTCGCGCGTTCGCTGCCGAAGAAAGTACAGGTTGTGGAACTCGAAAAAGCCCCTGGCCTGACGCTCTACAAGATGCGCAGCGGCGGCACCTTCGAGACCCACGATCATGGTGGGGGCAAGAACGCGAAACACAGCCACGGCCACAAGCACGCGCACGACAAGAACGCCACCGACAGCCACATCTGGCTCGATCCCGCGAACGCCGCGCGCATTGCATCTCACATGGCTGACGTACTCGCCAAGGCGCATCCCCAAGGTGCGGAGCGCTTCAAGGCCAATGCTGAAGCGTTTGGCCGCAAGATGGATGCTCTAGGGAACGAGATCTCAGCGCGGATAAAGCCGCTTTCTGACAGTCCCTTCGTCGTGTTTCACGACGCCTATCAATATTTCGAGGCGCGCTTCGACATCAGCGCCGCGGGATCAGTGACCGTCAGTCCTGAAGTCGCGCCGAGCGCGCGGCGGCTGACCGCACTGCGCAAGAAGATCGCATCGCTCAAGGCGGTTTGCGTGTTTGCCGAGCCGCAGTTCGAGCCGAAGCTGGTCGACACGATCACCGAGGGGACGACTGCGCGACGCGGTACGCTTGATCCCAACGGTGCAGCGATCCCGGCGGGACCGGGACACTACGAAGCGCTCCTGCGCGCGATGGCCAGCGACTTCGAGGCGTGCCTGAAATGAAGCGGTGCGCTTGCGCCTGCGATCGCGGCATCGAAATGTCGATCGACAGGCGGTGCGTCCATCATTCAGCAGCGGCTGCCGTGTTGACGGCGGG
>CAZKZT010000566.1:0-1880 GCA_964557265.1 uncultured Hyphomicrobium sp. | reverse complement strand
CTCGCCGGAGACGCCGCTCTTTCACAAGGGCAACCAGCTCTACAACATCCACCGCGCGCGGCCGGTGGCGTTCGAGACCTCCCGGATCGTGGTGGTCGAGGGCTACATGGATGTGGTGGCGCTCGACCAGGCGGG
Source organism: uncultured Hyphomicrobium sp. (assembly GCA_964557265.1). Classification (GTDB taxonomy): domain Bacteria; phylum Pseudomonadota; class Alphaproteobacteria; order Rhizobiales; family Hyphomicrobiaceae. Next base: position 1,745 of record CAZKZT010000566.1, on the reverse strand, counting down.
GTTCAAGGCGGCGGTGGCGCCGCTCGGCACCGCGCTGACGGAGGCGCAGGTGCAGCTGCTGTGGCGGGTCGCGCCGGAGCCGATCCTGTGCTTCGACGGCGATGGTGCAGGCAAGCGGGCGGCGTTCCGCGCGGTCGATACGATCCTGCCGATGTTGAAGCCGGGGATCAGCGCGCAGTTCGCGTTCCTGCCAGACGGGCTCGATCCGGATGATCTGGTGCGTTCGCAGGGACCGGACGCGTTCGAGGCGGAGCTGGCGCGGAGCAAAGCGCTGTTCGATGTGATGTGGGAGCGGGAACTCGCCGCCCAGCCGATGAGCACGCCCGAGCAGCGCGCCGCGATGGAGCAGAAGCTCAAGACGCTGGTGGGTCGGATCGAGGATCCGACCGTCCGGGCGCACTATGAGCAGGAGGCGCGCCAGACGCTGTGGAGCCTGAACAAGGCGGTCGTGCGGGAGCTGGCCGGCGGCGGGGGTCCGGCACCGCGCGGGGGTGGGCGGTTCGGCGGCCGCCAGAACAATGTTCAGACCGACTGGCGGGTACGCGAGCGCGCCCGGTTGCCGCAGAAGGGCCGGCCGGCCCAGCAGGTGCAGGCGATGGCGGGCGCCGGGCTGGCGGGACGCAGTTCGCTGTTGCCGACAAGAGAAGCTTTGATTTTCAAGGCGTTGATCAATCATCCTTGGCTGATCGAGGAGCACGCCGAACGGATCGCGGCGATGGAGTTCACTGCGCCTGCCGCGGTTGCATTGCGCGATGCGCTATTGGCAGCTCTCGTTGAGCAAAATCCCCTTGACAGCGAGGGGATACGCAACCATCTCTCGGCCACAGGCTTGTCCCACGTCGTTGCCCTCGTCGAGCGTGCGATCACGCATCGCGGCGATAAATTCGCCGAACCAGAGGCCGACCAGGAAGCCGTCGAAACCGGTTGGTGTCACGCTGCGGCCCTGCACGAGAGGCAGGTGGGGCTGCGGCGCGATTTGGTTGTCGCAGAGCAACGATGGCTCGAAGAGCTGAGCGACGACGCCTACGAGCGTCTGCGCGAGATCAAGGCGCTGCAGAACCAAATCGAGGACGGCGAGACGGGTAGGGAAGAGCGGACAGCGCTGCCATCTGGTCGTGAAGTACCGTGAAGCGTGGTTTTTCATCCGCGCGGCGGTGTGTGCTGGTGGGCGAGCTTAGACGCTCGGGGACGCAAGTGGGCCGGGTAGACATGCCGAAGGACGTCGTTGTCGCGGACATAGCCGTATCGATCGGCCGAATTGTGCCGGCCGATGTGGTTGCCAGGCGTCGCTCCGGCACAAGCGTTCTGCTCGGCGATGCACCCCATCCGCACCGGCCCGTTCCGCACCGAAATGAGGGCCGCCCCGCGCGGCATTGAGCAGAGATACAGGCCCTGACGGGCAGAAATCCCATCGGAGAGAGATCACATATGGCCGCCAAATCCGAGGAAAAAGCCGCTCCAGCAGCCGATGTCGCGGAGAAGGACAGCCCGCTCCTCGACCTCTCCGACCAGTCGGTCAAGAAGCTACTGAAGTCCGGCAAACAGCGCGGCTACGTCACGCTCGACGAGCTCAACGCGGTGCTTTCTTCCGACGACGCGACGCCTGACGCGATCGAGGACACGATGGCGATGCTGTCCGACATGGGCATCAACGTCGTGGACTCCGAGGACGGCGACGAAGCTGCGGCTGAAGAAGCCGACGGTGATGAGGAGGACGGCCGCGCGGTCACCGTGCAGTCGCTGCC
>CAZKZT010000565.1:0-1886 GCA_964557265.1 uncultured Hyphomicrobium sp. | reverse complement strand
CCCCCAGCGCCCTCCTCAATGCGCTCGTCGGCAGCGAAGTCGAGATCGGCGGAGAAGTGGCCGCCAAGGGTCGCGTGTTTCGCGTCGAACCCTTCGAAGTGCGCCTGCCGAACGATGGCGGCACGCTGACGCGGCATCGCCTGAGCCTGATGACGGAGGCCGGCCTCGTGCAGGCCGTCCTCGAAGACGTGACGACGCTCCAGTTCACGGACCCGCAAGCCCGTGCGCAAATCGACCGCGCGCTGCAAGGACTGTCCGAGAACCGCGCGAAGGAGCGCCGCAAGTTGTCACTCGACATCCTCGGCGAAGGCGAGCGCAACATCGCGCTCAGCTACGTCGTCGGCGCGCCGGTATGGAAGACATCCTACCGCCTCGTGTTGCCGAAGGACGGCGGCCGCGCGCGACTCCAGGGCTGGGCCGTCGTCGAGAACCTGACCGGCGGGGACTGGAAGGACGTCGAGCTGACGCTCGTGTCCGGCAATCCGGTCGCGCTGCGCCAGTCGCTCTACACGGCGTTCTTCTCCGATCGCATCGAAGTGCCGGTCACGGCGGGTCAACGCGTTCTTCCCAAGCAGGACGATAGCGACAGCAACGCACCCGTCATCGGCGCCGCTGCCAAACGCGCGCCCCGCGCGCTCGCGATGGCACCCCCCATGCAAGAGGCGCAGCGCTATCGCTCCGGCCTCGGCTTCCAAGCCGCCGCACCCGCGCCCGCCGCGCCTCTGCCGGCACCGCCCGACACGCTCGGTTCTTCTGCCATGGCGGCCGAAGCCGAAGAAGCGAGCACTCAGCTTCTCTATCGCTTCCCCTCGCGCGTCTCGCTCGCGACCGGCCACACGATGATGGTGCCGTTCCTCGATCGCGAGGTCGCGGCGTCACGCACATGGCTCTATCAGCCCGATACGCACGCCCGGCGTCCGCTCGCCGCGGTGCGTCTGCGCAACGACGGCGACGCGACGCTCCCCGCCGGCATCGTCACGACCTTCGAGGGCGCGGGCGAAGGCGGTACGAACTTCGTCGGCGACGCCCAGCTCCCTCTGCTGCCGCGCGGCACGTACAAGTTCGTCACCCTCGCTCTCGACACCAAGACCGACATCCGCCGCGAGGACAAAGGCATTCAGCGCACCATCCTCGGCAAATCGGTGAACGGCGAACTGACCGTCACGACGCGCTCGCGCCAGACGCTCTCCTACGAGGTGACGACACCCGCCGAGGAGGATCGCGAAGTGATCGTCGAGGAACCGCGCAACGCAGGTTGGTCGCCCTCCGCCGATCAACAGACGGTCGAGGAGACGCCGACCCGCTTCCGCTTCAAGATTGATGCGCCCAAGGGCAAGACGACCAAGTCGACGCTCGTTCTGGAGCGCACGGACCACCGCCTCGTCCGCCTGTCGTCGCTCGCGCCCGAGCAGATCCTCACGACCATCCAGGGATTGGAGAACGAGAGCCCAGCCCTCAAGGCCGCGATCGCGCGGCTTGGCGAGACGATCGGTGAGATCAACCGCGCCCGCGCCCAGCGCGCGGAACTCGAGGCGGAGCGCAAGAAGATCTCCGATGACCAGGAGCGCATCCGCCGCAACCTGTCGTCGGTCGGCGCCGGTTCCGATCTCGGGCGCCGCTACCTCGACACGCTCAAGGCGCAGGAAGAACGCCTCGGCGTCATCGGCCGCAGCGAGCAACTGCTCGATGCTGAAATCACCGCCCGCCGCAACGTCGCGGTCGAGATCGCGAAGGGGTTGAGTCTTTAGGTTTCCGTGGTCGGCAACGCCTTCGGCTACTGCCGCATCGCCGGTTGGTGATGTCACCTCGCGACCTTCGGCGGCTACCCTATAAAAAAGCCCTTCCCCGGTTTGCGGGGAGGGGCCACGCCGGAGGCGTGTTTGCAG
>CAZKZT010000564.1:0-1892 GCA_964557265.1 uncultured Hyphomicrobium sp. | reverse complement strand
TCATCGTCATCGGCCACACCAACGACGTGATCCTCTATCGTGAGGTGCTGCGGCGAGGCGTCAGTGAGTATCTGATTGCTCCGGTCAGCGCGCTTCAGTTCATGGAGAGCCTGTCGAACCTGTACAACGATCCGTCCGCCGATCCGGTTGGCCACGTGTACGCCTTCGTCGGCGCCAAGGGCGGCGTCGGCTCGAGCACGATCTGCCACAACGTCGCGTGGACCGTGTCCGAGATGATGAAGCAGTCGGTGGTGATTGCCGATCTCGACCTTCCGTTCGGGACCGCGGGCCTCGACTTCAATCAGGATCCTGTCCAGGGTATCGCTGATGCGATTGCGACGCCCGAGCGCCTCGACGAGGTGCTGCTCGATCGCCTGCTGACCAAGTGCTCGGAGTACCTGAGCATCTTCGCGGCACCGGGCGCGCTCGATCGCGAATACGACATCTCGGCGGATGCGTGCGACATCGTTCTCGAGGTTGTCCGCCAGAATGTCCCCTACGTTGCGGCCGACATTCCCCACATGTGGACCCAGTGGACACGGCGTCTCGTGCTGCAGGCCGACCATGTGATCATCACGGCGGCGCCCGATCTCGCCAACCTGCGCAACGCCAAGAACATGTTCGATCTGGTCAAGCAGTCGCGCCACAACGACAAGCCGCCGATGCTCGTCCTCAGCGGCGTCGGAATGCCGAAGCGGCCCGAAATCTCGGTCAAGGATTTCGAGACGGCGATGGGCGTCAAGGCGTCCGCGATCATCGAGTTCGACAGCGAGACTTTCGGCCAGGCCGCCAACAACGGCCAGATGATCGAGGAACTGGCACCCAAGGCCAAGGCCGTCACGCCGATCCGGGAACTGGCGATGAGCCTGACGGGACGGCGGGAGCAGAAGGTCGAGAAGGCGTCGGGACTGGGCGGCATCCTCGACAAGCTTCTGAAGCGCTAAGGAGTAGCAGGCAATGTCCTTCGGCAGGCGTGACAAAGATCCTTCTGCTCCGCGCCGTCCGGCACCGCAGCCGGCTGGCGCCGCGCCCGCGGCGGAGCCGGTCAAATCCGTGGTTCCGGCGCCCGCGCCGACACCTGTCCGCGTCGATCCCGTCGAGCAGACACGCCGGCATTCCGAGGAGTACTACGACGTCAAGACCTCGGTGTTCAATGCGCTGATCGACACCATCGATCTGACGCAGCTGGCGAAGCTGGAAGCCGCTGCGGCGCGCGAAGAAATTCGCGATATCGTCGGCGAGATCATCCAGCTCAAGAACGTCGTGATGTCGATCGCCGAGCAGGAGGAGCTGCTCGAGGACATCTGTAACGACGTGCTCGGGTATGGTCCGCTCGAGCCGCTGCTGGCGCGTGACGACATCGCTGACATCATGGTCAATGGCGCCGGCACGACGTTCATCGAAGTCAACGGCAGGATGCAGAAGACGGGCGTCCGCTTCGCCGACAACGCGCAGCTGATGAACATCTGCCAGCGTATCGTCAGTCAGGTCGGCCGCCGCGTCGACGAAAGCTCGCCGATATGCGACGCGCGTCTTCCCGACGGCAGCCGCGTCAACGTCATCGCACCGCCGCTGGCAATCGATGGCCCGACGCTCACCATTCGTAAGTTCAAGAAGGATCGTCTCAAGCTCGACAATCTGGTGAAGTTCGGCTCGATCACGCCGGACGCGAAATCGATCCTCGAGGTTATCGGACGCGTCCGCTGCAATATCCTGATCTCCGGCGGCACGGGCTCCGGCAAGACGACGCTGCTCAACTGCATGACCGGCTCGATCGATGCCGAGGAACGCATCATCACGTGCGAGGACTCGGCCGAGCTCCAGCTCCAGCAGCCTCACGTGGTGCGTCTCGAAACCCGCCCGCCGAACCTCGAAGGCGAAGGCGAGATCAC
>CAZKZT010000563.1:0-1893 GCA_964557265.1 uncultured Hyphomicrobium sp. | reverse complement strand
ATTCTACGCCGCCACGCCGTGTCTTGCCGCGAAGGCGGCGAGTTCGGGGTGTGGCAGCGGGCTTTCGCGCTGCAGGTAGGCGAGCAGCTCGATCTCGTTGGCATCGAGCTTGCCATCGGTGCCGAGCCGCTCGATCAGCCACTGGCATTCCGCGTCGTCGATCCGCTCCTGCGTGACGATCTCGAGCCGTTGCCGCTCGAGCCGAGCCAGCGCACGTTCCTCGCTCGACTGCATCCGGAACGTGCTCCACACGCTCCCCGCGCCGCCGGCGACCATCCGTCCGAGAAATTTGCCGATCCGTTCACGCGCGCTGCCGCCGTCTGCGTCCGCGCCGGCCGCATCGGTGAGCAACGCCGCCGCGCCGCGTGTATCCGCGTCTTTGGCCCAGACCTCGATCCGCAGCATTTCCTCGCGCGGCGGGATGTGATGGCCGAGACCTGCGAGCACTGACGCGCCGACGGCCTTCACGAACAGCTCGGTCCACGCCGGCGAGCAGCGGCCGGGAATCAGCGCTTTGTTGATCTCGATGAGAACCTCGGCTTCCGCGCGGGTCACCGCGATGCCACCGTCGCCCGCGAACGCGTAGAGGATCCGCCGCAGCAGGTCGATCTCGCTCTGACCGATCATGCCCTTCTTCAACATCTGGCCCGCGCGCGTGACGCCAACGCCTGACGCTACCGCATTGCGAACCTGATCGAGTGCGAAGGCTGCAAGGCTCGGCGGCGACCAGCGGGCCGTGTCGAGAACGCTCAGCAGAAGTTCGAGCTCGGTGTTGGTCTCGACGCGACCCTCGCGGCTGATACGCGAGATCAGCCAGTCGGCCTTGTCCGCGATGATGTATCCATCGGGCTCGGTCTGATGCACGACGTAGTCGGTCAGAGCCTCGATGAAGAATCTCGGCCACGACGCATCCGTGATGCGGCAGGCGCTGTTCAGCGACACCAGCGCTTCGGCTTCTGACGTCGAGATGGCGCCATCTTCGTTGAAAGCACGACGCATCGCCAGCACGTCGCTATCGCGAATGCTGCCACGCGCGCAGATCTCATCTACTGATACGCCATTCAGGATACCCATCGCGCCACACCCCGGAACCTTGACGAACAGGGTTCCAGGCTAGGTCGATATGGTTACGTTTCTGGAAACATCCGGCGCATCTCGCAACGAACTGCGATGTTATCAGCCGATCTCCAGATTGATCGCCTTCGGGCCCTTGCCGCGCTTGTCCGGTTCGGTCTCGAAGGAAATCCGCTGGCCTTCGATCAGCGTGCCGACGCCAGACCGCTCGACGGCCGAAACGTGCACGAACACATCAGTGCCGCCTTCGTCCGGCTTGATGAAGCCATAACCCTTGGTCTGATTGAAGAACTTGACCACGCCGTTCTGCCGCATGCCTGCCACCCTTATTCACGGGGAGCAGCCATCAGCCTCTCCCCGATTCGCGACGGCCGGTGCACGATCGCACTCGTGACACTTCTAACGGAACCGTTAACGCGGCCCCGCATCGCCACGTCCGCGCTGCTATCTGTGAGCACAGGCGGATTTCGTGGCACGGACACACCAGCCCGAAGAAAAATATCCGATCGGCAAATCATGCGGGCAAAGCACGCTTCCGTGAAGCTCCAGCCTCAAGGCAGAGTGCCGAAAATACAGGCAATCAGCGTTGTCTGCCGGGGCCGCCCTCGCCAATTCTTGTCACACTGGCGCTGGCGCCCGCGCCATCGGCCAGCCGCTCGGCGAGCACCGGGAGCAACGCACCGAGATCCGCCTCCAGAGTGTAGGGCGGGTTCATGACGATGAGACCACATCCATTGAGACGATCTTTATCGGCAGGCGAACGCAGGAGCAGTTCGACGATCAGCGCATCCTCCCGCGCCACACCCGCAATCGCATCAT
>CAZKZT010000562.1:0-1893 GCA_964557265.1 uncultured Hyphomicrobium sp. | reverse complement strand
TCAAATGGCCAGCGCCCGCAGCGCCGCGATGGCAGCGACGCCGATGAGTGCTGCGACGATCTCGTTGCGCGTCACGAACATCGCGGCAACGACGACCGCTGTCGCGATGATCTCAGCCACACCGCCACGCACCAGTGTCATGGCGAGGATTCCGCTCATCACCGCGAGTGGCGTGCCGCGCAATGCCGCGTCGAGCCGCTCGCTGGCCGGCAGGAAGCGCATCACGAAGAAACCGCCCGCGCGGCAAGCGAATGCGACGAGGGCCATGACGACAAGCAACTCGGCGAACGTCGGCGAGGCACTCATGGGCTGGCCGTCCGCTTGTGCGTGAGGCCCGTGAAGACGCCGCCCGCAATCCCGGCTGCGACGACCGCCCAGCCGAACGACGCGAACTGCACAATCAGCAGCGCGACAGCCGCACCGACGACGATCGGGCCGATGTCCAGCACGCGGCGCGTCATCGTGACGATCATCGCTGCAGCGAAGGCAGGAAGCATGAAGTCGATGCCCAGCGTCTGCGGGGAGACGACGGCGCTGCCGAGAAGCGAGCCGACGAATGTTCCCGCCATCCACCCTGTCAGCATCGTGACGCTGGCGCCCAGAACGAAGGCGGCATCACGCTCGCCGTCCGCGCGCGCTTTCATCGCGAGCAGCCAGCTTCCATCGACGAGGAAAAACAGCGTGCCATAGGCCCGGAGCGGTGTGAGATCGGAGAACCATGCGCGCAACGTCGCGCCGAAGATGATGTAGCGCGCATTCATCACCGCAATAGCGGCAGCGACAGAGAAGAAACCGGCGCCACCCGCGGCGATGAGGGCCACCGCCGCGAGCTGCGCCGTGCCGGAGAAAATGAAGAAGCTCATCAGGCTCGCTTCGATCAGCGAGAGACCGGCCTGGTTGGCCACGAGCCCGAAGGCGACGCCATACACGACCGAACTGACGGCGAGAACGAGCGCCGCGCGGCCGCCGCGCACCAGTCCATCGGTGGTGAATGAGGTCATCGTCGATGGCTGCTCGAACGTGGGGCCTGAAGGGCGGCGCACGATCGGCCAGCCGCCCCGCCGCGTCAATCACAAACGGCCATGGCCCCCTATCGATAGCCGGCGGGCAGGCGTTCCTCGTAGACCTTGAAGGCGTGCTCGGGGGGCGGTGCATCGCGGAATGCAGCGGGCCGTCGCTTGAATCGTTTGCGGATGGCATTGACGCGGTCCGCAATCCCCATCTGCTCGATCAGGATGCGCAACGCGCCGGCCGGCAAGCCCAGCGCGTTCGCCGTCGGCTTGCTGATCGACCCGGCCTGGCGTTCGATCTCGGCAAGGATGCGGGTTGGCTTCAGCGTCCACGGCTCGCCTTGGAAATTCGCGCGCCAGCTCCGGCCGGCGTAGCACGCCATGACGTCGCGCGGCCGCTTCACGAAGTCCGGTGCGCCGCCGTAGGGGAAGCCGTAGTCGGTTTCCGCGACCGCCGACAGCGTCGGTGCCATGTCCTCGTAGAGGTACAGGCGATAGCCGCGCGCGCGATAGGGCGGCAGGCCCTTCAGCCGTCCGCGCCAGCGGTCGAGGATGAGCCGCGCGAATGCCACGCGATAGTCGAGATCGATCCACGCGTGGTGATCGGCCCAGTATTCGAGCGCCCACAGGTGCACATGATTGTGCGACGAATGCATGATCGGATACGGCCCCTCGAACGCGAGCGGGCGCGCGCAGCACGCGGCGAGGAACTCAGCGAGTTCCGGGCATCGCGCGCGCGTGAAATCTTCGATCGACATGAGAAGAGGGCCCGGCCCGCGTGAACCGCTGCGGCGATGCTATCGCGCTGTTTCCGATGCCGCCAGCGCCTCCAGAAACTTCGCGCCGTAGCGCGTGACGCGGGCTTCGCCCATGCCGTGCACGA
>CAZKZT010000561.1:591-1911 GCA_964557265.1 uncultured Hyphomicrobium sp. | reverse complement strand
ACGCAGAAGCCGCCTTCGCCGTCGAGCACTTCGCCCTTCTTGAGCGCGCGCTTTGCCGTCGCGACCACATCGGAGTTGAAGCCAATCGGCGTGCCGGTCGGTTCCTTGCGCAGCGCGGCGGAGGCGATCGACAACCCGAGTTCCAAGCCGATCATGTGCGTCGGGCGGTAGAGCGCCGCGTAGGTGCCGCTGCTGTCGGGGAGCATGTTGTACTCCTTGAAGCATGCGCGGCTGTAGGCGCTCTCGGATGTGATGACGACGTAGGTGCCCATCGCGAGATGGTGCGGGATGTCCGCTTCCTCGCGCGTGACGGACGAGACGACTTCGGTGACGCCCTTCTTTTCGAGCGTGCCGCCGTCGCTCCTTGGCTTGCACACCTCGGCGAGTTCGAAGCGCGACGCGGGCGGGAAGGCGAGGCCGTCGGTCTGCGGCACGAGGCCCGTGGCATTGCAGATCGCGGTCATCTCGATGCCGGATTTGGTGCCGTCGATGAATGAGTTGAACATCTTCGGGTTGATGTGGCTGCGGTCCTCGATCTTGAGATACTTCGAGAGGATGTCCCACACCGTGTCGGGGTTCGACTGATGATAGGTCGGGTGGTAGCGCGTGCCCTTGCCGGCAGCGACGACTTCGAAACCGCACGCGCGCGCCCAGTCGACGTGCTCGCACACGAGCGCCGGCTGATCGCCCCACGCGAGCGAGTAAACGACGCCGGCCGCGCGCGCCTTCTGCGCGAGCAATGGCCCCGCGACGCTGTCGGCTTCGACATTGACCATCACGACGTGTTTGCCGTGCTGGATCGCGGCGAGGCAGAGCTTGATGCCGGTTGCGGGGTCGCCGGTTGCCTCGACGATGACGTCGATGTCGGGGCAGGCGATGAGCGACATCGCATCATCGGTGACGTGCGTCGCGCCGGACTTGAGTGCATCGCCGAGTGATGCCGCCTGCGTCTGCTCGGCGGGCCAGCCGACTTCGACCATGCGGCTGCGGGCGCGATCGGGATAGAGGTCGGCGAGGCCGACGAGATGCATCCCCGTGGTCAGGCGCGTCTGCGCGAGATGCATGGTGCCGAATTTGCCCGCGCCGATCTGGCCGATGCGGACGGGCCGGCCTTGCGCCGCGCGCTCTTTGAGCATGTACGAGAGGTTCATGGCGTTTCCCCAATGCTTTTGTTGCAATCACAGCAGCACAGGGCGGACGCGCGGGCAAGCAGGGAGCGTCGGCCGCGTCGCGCGCGTCGTGCAGCAAGCACGCTTCCGGGGATAAGGCCGCGAGATGAAAGTACCGACAGGCGAGGCAGTGCCGCGGCGCCAGTAGCCG
>CAZKZT010000561.1:0-581 GCA_964557265.1 uncultured Hyphomicrobium sp. | reverse complement strand
TCCCCAATGCTTTTGTTGCAATCACAGCAGCACAGGGCGGACGCACGGGCAAGTAATCGCTAACTACATACTTGTTTAAGCCGGAATTCTGCGCATTGCCTAGCTCGGTCGGGAAACTCGTCTGGAAATTTCATGACTGCAGCTTCGATGGTCCAGTCGAGTAGGCCAAGCGCCTTTAAGCGCTTGAAGCCGCTCTGGACGTCTCCGTTCTCTACCAAGCGGGTGATCGCGTTGATTGTTCCGTAACGGGAACGCATCGAGATGAACGCGGTTGGATGGTAGTTGTGCGCTCGAGAAAGACGTACTGTTTCATCAACAAAAGCTTCCAATGCGGCACTAGCTGTCATTCGATCCTCCATGCAATCGCTTCAGCATAGAGGATTCGTAGCCGCCTAGATTGGCTGTGTTGCAATAGGTAAGGAGTTTACGCCCGATCTACCGCTGCAACCTTGCGGCCTGGGGGCAGATGTCGAACGCGCGGACGAGCGCTGTTTCGCGGTTGGGGAAGGGGCCACCGATACGGGTGCCGCCGACGGCGTGTGTTTCGATGAAGGTCGCTGCGAGTTCTTCCTCGCGTCCAT
>CAZKZT010000560.1:0-1914 GCA_964557265.1 uncultured Hyphomicrobium sp. | reverse complement strand
AGATCGGGAAACGGCGGCGAGGTCTTGCCGTTGCGCTTGACGAAGTAGGCGTCATCTCCGACCCAGCGGAATGAGACGGCGCGGCGGCGATTGCTCGTCGTATTGGCAGGCGCGCCATGCAACGTGCGGAAGTTGAACGCGACCGCATCGCCGGGCTGCATCGCCCATGTGCGGATCTCGAACTCACTCTTGCGGGTCGCCATGTCCGGCGCACGCTCGCTCTCGTCTCCCGAGTAGAGGCTCGTGCCGTCGAAGCGCTCGGGGCGGAAGTCCTTGCCCCATTTGTGCGAGCCCGCAACGTACTCGAGGGCGATCTCCTGCGGCACCGGATCGAGCGGCACCCAGAAACTCACCGACTGCGCCCCCTGGACGAGATAGTAGGGCTGATCCTGATGCCATGGTGTCGGCATCGAGTTGCCGGGCTCTTTGACCAGCACGTGCTCGTGGAAGAAGCGCGCCGTTTGCGAACGCATCAGACGCGCTGCCGCCTCGCCCATCTCCGAATGAAGGACCGCATTCCGGTAACCCGGAATGCGCTGCCAATTGCAGTAGTCCTGGAAGAACGGCGCGGTGCCGTCAGCCGGGCGGTAGGTGCGCTCGAAGCGGCTCGGCGCTGCCATGTTCTCAGCGACAGCGCCGGCGAGTTCGCCGACCGAGTTCGCGAGCAGGCCAGGCAGCAGCACGACACCATCGCGATCGAAGATGGCGACCTGTTCGTCGGTGATGCTGGCCATGTCGCTTTCCTCCCATTGTTTTGCAGCACCTCATCGTGACGCCGCGCGATTGTCGTCCCGCGCTTGGCGTCTCGAGGTGTCGTTGCCTAGTTGAGGGCGTCCTTGAGGCCTTTCGCGGCCTGGAACTTCGGCACCACCGACGCCTTGATCTCGATCTCCTTGCCGGTCTGCGGGTTGCGCGCCTTGCGCGCCGCGCGCTTGCCGACCTTGAACGCGCCGAAGCCCGGGAGGCGCACTTCCTCGCCCTTCTGCAGCGTCGCCTGGATGTGCTTGAGCGCTGCATCGATCGCCGCGCCGGCTTTTTCCTTCGTCAGCTCGACCTCGGCCGCAACTGCGTCGATCAGATCTTTCTTGCTCATGGCATCCCTCCTTGGCGACACGCTCGCGCGTGATCCTGTTCACCACGCCGACGGCGTGATCGGGGCAACGACACCCCTCTGAAAATTTGCAGGCAACCGCAATCCATGCGGCGCCGTGCGCGCTAACAAGCCCTCGGAGGCCCTCCCGTCAAGCGCTAAATACGCGCCAAAGAGCGACGGATTGATGCGAACTACTTCAATAAAATGTGCGTAAACATCGCTGCTGCGATGTCGGATCATTGGCTAACGCTCTGTTTATCGGCGCCATCTCACTGACAGCAAAGGCGCCCACCGTTGCCAGTGAGCGCCTCGCCTCATGCATCATTCAGAACGGCGTTTACGTGATCAGTGCGCCGTCGGACGCTTGTCGCCGCCGCCATCCGGCACCGGGCCGCCGCCTTCGGTTTCCCACGCGATCGGCTCCGGCTGCGTGACGAGCGCGTGCACAAGCACATCGTCCATCCGAGCGACCGGCGTGATCTCCAGCGCGTTCTTCACGTTGTCGGGGATCTCGGCGAGATCCTTCACGTTCTCCTCCGGGATCAGCACCTTCTTGATGCCGGCCCGAAGCGCCGCAAGGAGCTTCTCCTTCAATCCACCGATCGGCAGCACACGACCACGCAGCGTGATCTCACCCGTCATCGCAACGTCCTTGCGCACCGGGATCGAGGTGAGCACGGAGATGATCGCAGTGACCATCGCGACGCCCGCCGACGGCCCATCCTTCGGCGTCGCGCCTTCCGGCACGTGCACGTGGATGTCCTTGCGGTCGAACATCGCGGCGGGGATGCCGAAGTCGACAGAACGCGAGCGCACGTAGG
>CAZKZT010000559.1:0-1915 GCA_964557265.1 uncultured Hyphomicrobium sp. | reverse complement strand
GGCCGCCTCGGCGGGGCGGAGTTCTGGATTCTCGTGCTGTCGATCGGGCTATCATTCTGGGTCCAGTACGCGCGCACCGTGCGCGGGATGACGCTGGTCGAGAAAAACAAGGAGTATGTGCAGGCGGCGCGCCTGATCGGGCTCAGCAAGACGGCGATCATGTTCAAGCACGTGCTGCCGAATGTTCTGTCGCCAGTGCTGGTGATCGGCACGATCAACCTCGCGCTCGCCATCATCACCGAAGCGACGCTGTCATTCCTCGGCGTCGGCCTGCCGCCGACGGAACCGTCGCTCGGCACCATGATCCAGATCGGCAACAAATACCTGTTCTCGGGCTCCTGGTGGATGGTCGCGTTCCCGGGCATCACGCTCGCGGTGCTGGTCCTGGCGGTGAACCTGCTCGGTGACTGGCTGCGCGACGCGCTCAACCCGAAGCTCAACTGATGGCTGAGACACCCGTCCTCTCCGTTCGCAATCTTCGTGTCGAGTTCCCGACGCGGCGCGGCACGCTCGTCGCCGTCGACGACGTGTCGTTCGACATCGCGCCCGGCGAGGTATTGGGCGTCGTCGGCGAGTCGGGCGCCGGCAAGTCGCTCACGGGCGCCGCCGTCATCGGCCTGCTGGAGCCGCCCGGCCGCATCGCAGGCGGCGAAATCCTGCTGCATGGCAGCCGCATTGACAATCTGCCGCGCGAGCAGATGCGCACGATCCGCGGCAAGCGCATCGGTATGGTGTTCCAGGATCCGCTGACCAGCCTCAATCCGCTTTATCGCGTGGGCGAGCAGATCATCGAGACCATCCGCACGCATCTGCCGCTCAGCGAGCGCGAGGCCCGCGCCCGCGCGGTCGAATTGCTCGAAGAGGTCGGCATTCAAGGCGCGGCGCAGCGGATCGACTCCTACCCGCATGAATTCTCCGGCGGCATGCGCCAGCGCGTCGTCCTCGCCCTCGCCTTGTGCGCCGAACCCGAGTTGATCATCGCCGATGAGCCGACGACCGCGCTCGATGTCTCGATCCAGGCGCAGATCATCCAGCTCCTGCAACGCCTCTGCCGCGAACGCGGCACCGCCGTCATGCTGATCACCCACGACATGGGCGTGATTGCGGAAACCGCGCACCGCGTCGCCGTCATGTACGCCGGCCGCATTGCCGAGATCGGCCCGGTGCGCGAGGTCATCAAGTCGGCGCGCCATCCCTACACGCGCGGCCTGATGGGCTCGATTCCCTCGCTCGAAGGTACGTCCGATCGCCTCGTGCAGATCCCCGGCTCGATGCCACGCTTGACCGCGATCCCGAAGGGCTGCGCGTTCAATCCGCGCTGCCCCATTGCCTATGCCGCCTGCTTCATCGAGCGACCGGACTTGCGACCGATCGACCAATCCCAGGTGGCCTGCTGGCGTGCCGAACCGCAATCGGCGGAGGCGCCGCAATGACCGGGCGGCCGTTCGTCGAAGTCAAAGGGCTGACGCGTGTCTTTGACGTCTCGAAGCCGTGGCTCAACCGCACGATCGAGCGCGAGGAGAAAAAATTCCTGCGCGCAGTCACTGATGTGTCGTTCAGCATCGGCAAGCGCGAGACGGTGGCGCTGGTCGGCGAATCGGGCTCGGGAAAATCGACCGTCGCCAAGATGGTCGTCGGCCTGCTTCCCCCAACCGACGGGACGGTGACGATCGATGGCGTCGACATGTGGGCGAACGCTGCCGCAGCCGAACGCCAGGCACTCCGCCGCCGCATCCAGATGATCTTCCAGGACCCGTACGCGAGCCTCAATCCGCGCTGGCGCGTCGGTTCGATCATCGCCGACCCGATCCGCGCTTTCGGCCTCACCAGCGGACGCGCCGAAACCGAGCACAAGGTCGGCGAGCTGCTGCGCCTCGTCGGCCTCGATCCCGTCGATGCCACCAAGTATCCGCAC
>CAZKZT010000558.1:0-1915 GCA_964557265.1 uncultured Hyphomicrobium sp. | reverse complement strand
ACCCGGCGCCGTGATGGCCTGCGCCATGTTGGCGAAGCCTTCCTTGGAGCCGAGGGTGGCGACGACCTGCGTGTCGGGGTTGAGCTTCACGCCGAACCGGCGGCCGTAGTAGGCGGCTTGGGCCTTGAGCAGGCCGTTGATGCCCTTCGAGGCCGAATAGCGGTTGGTGCGCGGTTTGGTGACCGTCTCGATCAGCTTGTCGTTGATGTGCTTGGGCGTCGGCAGGTCCGGATTGCCCATGCCAAGATCGATGATGTCGGCACCACGAGCTCGCGCCTGAGCCTTGAGACGGTTCACTTCCGCGAACACGTAGGGAGGAAGGCGCTTAATGCGGTGGAAATCCTCGATCATGGCGAAACCTCGGTTGGCCGGGACGAAACGCAGGGGCGGATACAAGCCTGGGTGCGAATCGGCAGCCGGCGGTCGTTGGCCGGCGAGCTTGGTGCCGGCCGGGACGGTCTACTCTATCGCGGAGATTCCCGCCAGAGTTAGGCGGTAGAGCATGTTCCGCGTCGGCGATTGCCTCTTTTCCGGGCTGTCGCTACAAATCAGGTTCAGTGCGCTGATTGGTCGGCTCTGGACCGGTGGACAAGCCATCGTTCCGGATGGCTCCGACGCCAAAAGCGCGCGAACCTGCGGAATGAGTTCACATGCAGAAGAAAAAGTCGCCGTCCGACGATACGCCCACAGCGCCGGCAAAGACGACACCCGCGCTACCTGCAACTCAATTCGACTGGTCGGCCTACATGGTCAATGACCCTGACGCCTTTGCCCGCAATATGGTGCGCCTCATCGAGGAGGGCGGTAAAGCGTGGTCGGCGCTGGTAGAGCGGTCCGAGAAAGGTGCCGCGCCGCCGGTTTCGCCGACCGACGTCAACGAGGCGTCTCACATCGTCGGCGAGATCATGCGCCAATGGCTGAGCGATCCGGTGCGTGCCGCCGAATCTCAGACCGATTTGCTGCGCGGCTACTTCGACGTGTGGAATACCACGCTGCGGCGGATGATGGGTGAGTCCGTCGAGCCGGTTGCGGCGCCGGAGGCCGGAGACGCCCGTTTCAAGGACGCGGAGTGGACGAGCAACCCCTACTTCGACTTCTGGAAGCAGGCGTATCTCGTCACCTCGCACTGGGCGGAGAAAGTGCTCGACGACACGCAGGGCTTCGACGAGCGCACGCGCCAACGCGCCGAATACTATTTCCGCCAGGTGGCGAGCGCACTTTCGCCGTCGAATTTCCCGGCGACGAATCCGGAAGTGCTGCGGGCGACGTTCCAGTCCAACGGCGAGAACCTGCTGCGCGGGGTCGGCAACTTCGTCGCGGATCTCGAGGCCTCAGGCGATCTGCTCAAGATCAGCCAGACCGATACGACGGCGTTCGAGGTCGGCCGCAATCTCGCGATCACGCCGGGCAAAGTCGTCTTCCAGAACGACGTCTTCCAGCTGATCCAGTACACCCCCTCGACGCCCAAGGTGCGCGAGGTGCCGCTGCTGATCGTGCCGCCGTGGATCAACAAGTTCTATATTCTCGACCTGACCGAGCAGAAATCCTTCATCAAGTACATCGTCGCCCAGGGCTTCACGGTTTTCGTCGTGTCGTGGGTGAACCCCGACGAGCGGCTCGCGCATAAGACCTTCGAGGATTACATGCGCGAAGGCATTCACGCCGCGACCGACGCGGTGCAACGTGAGACCGGCGTCAAGAAGGTCAACATCGTCGGCTACTGCGTCGGCGGTACGCTGCTCGCAACGACGCTTGCCTATGATGCCGCGACAGGGCGCGACAACTACAAGTCGGCGACGTTCTTTGCGGCGCAGGCCGATTTCACCAAGGCAGGCGATCTGCTGCTGTTCATCGATGACGCGCAGTTGAAGGCGCTCGAAGAGATGATGGCAGAGAAGGGCTATCTCGACGGCTC
>CAZKZT010000557.1:1706-1916 GCA_964557265.1 uncultured Hyphomicrobium sp. | reverse complement strand
CCGCGCTGCCGATCATCGAGACGCAGGCCGGCGACGTCTCGGCCTACATCCCGACGAACGTGATCTCGATCACCGACGGCCAGATCTTCCTCGAGACGGACCTGTTCTTCCAGGGCATCCGCCCGGCCGTGAACGTCGGTCTGTCGGTGTCGCGCGTCGGCTCGTCGGCGCAGACGAAGGCGATGAAGAAGGTCGCCGGCAAGATCAAGG
>CAZKZT010000557.1:0-1696 GCA_964557265.1 uncultured Hyphomicrobium sp. | reverse complement strand
CCGCGAAATGGCGGCGTTCGCGCAGTTCGGCTCGGACCTCGACGCCGCGACGCAGCGCCTGCTGAATCGTGGCTCGAAGTTGACCGAGCTGCTGAAGCAGGCCCAGTTCACGCCGCTCAAGATGGAAGAGCAGGTTTGCGTGATCTACGCCGGCGTGAACGGCTATCTCGATCCGATGGCACTCGGCAAGGTGAAGCCGTTCGAAGACGCGCTGCTGACCTCGCTGCGCGGTCCGAACATCGCGATCCTCGACGATATCCGCACCACCAAGGACCTGTCGAAGGACACCGAGGCCAAGCTGAAGAGCGTGGTCGAGACGGTCGCCAAGCAGTTCGCCTGACGGTGGAAACGGGCCCTGCCTCGGCGGGGCCCAACTGAGACGGGACGCACGACGTCATGGCATCACTTAAAGACATGCGCACGCGCATCGCCTCGGTCAAGGCGACGCGCAAGATCACCAAGGCGATGCAGATGGTCGCCGCCGCTAAATTGCGGCGTGCCCAGGAGGCAGCCCAGGCGGCGCGTCCCTACGCGCAGCGCATGGACCAGATCCTCGCCAACCTGAACGGCCGCCTCGCGAGCAAGGAAGGCATGTCGCCGCTCCTCGTCGGCACCGGCAAGGAAGACGTGCATCTGCTGATCGTGATGACCGCCGAACGCGGTCTGTGCGGCGGCTTCAACACCAACATCGCGCGCCGCGCACGCCAGGACATCCGGGCACTCGTGCAGGCGGGCAAGACGGTCAAGATCCTGGCCGTCGGGCGCAAGGGCTTCGACAACCTGCGCCGCGACTACAGCCGCCTCATCGGCGACCGGGTGGACCTGAAGGCGGTGAAGCAGCTCTCCTTCGTCAACGCCGAAGAAATCGCCGACAAGGTTCTGGCGATGTTCGAAGCCGGCGAGTTCGACGTCGCAACGCTCTACTACTCCGAGTTCCAGAACGTCATCACGCAGAAGCCGACGGCGCTGCAGCTGATCCCGGCCAAGCTGCCCGAAACGGCAACCGGCACTCAGCCTGCAAAGGCGGAGGCCATCTACGAATACGAGCCGACCGAGGAGGAGATTCTCGGCCAGCTTCTCAAGCGCAACATCTCGACGCAGATCTTCCGCGGTCTCCTCGAGAACGCGGCAGGCGAGCAGGGCGCGCGCATGTCCGCCATGGACAGCGCAACACGCAACGCCGGTGACATGATCAACAAGCTGACGATCAAGTACAATCGCCAGCGCCAGGCGAACATCACCAAGGAACTGATCGAAATCATCTCGGGCGCCGAGGCGCTCTAAGCGCCCGCCCGAGCACGCGATTTGGAAACATGGCGTCGGCCAAAGGGTGACGGCCCAGCCGACCGAGAGACAAAGAGAACGAGGAACAGGCGATGGCATCGAACAAGGTTGGCAAGATCAGGCAGGTGATGGGCGCCGTCGTCGACGTGCAGTTCGAAGGCCATCTGCCGGAAATCCTGAACGCGCTCGAGACGACGAATCAGGGCCAGCGCCTTGTGCTCGAAGTCGCGCAGCATCTCGGCGAGAGCACCGTGCGCACGATCGCCATGGACTCGAGCGAAGGCCTGACGCGCGGCCACGAAGTGACCGACACCGGCAAGCCGATTTCGGTTCCGGTCGGCGACGAGACGCTCGGCCGCATCATGAACGTCATCGGCGAGCCGGTCGACGAAGCTGGCCCGGTGAAGACCAC
>CAZKZT010000556.1:0-1916 GCA_964557265.1 uncultured Hyphomicrobium sp. | reverse complement strand
TTCTTCGTCGACGGCAGCGACGTCGTCGGCGGGCGCGGCCGGCGCGTGCTGCGCGAAAAAGCCAACTGGCTGCGGCGACACCCTCAGGTCTTCGTGCGCATCGAAGGCTACGCCGACGACTCAGGCGGCGACGACATGAACAGTGCGCTCGCCCTCCGCCGCGCCGAGACGGTACGCGATGCGCTCGTGGAAGCCGGCGTTCCAGCCACCCGCGTCCACATTACCGCTTTCGGCCGCGACCATCGGATCGCCAATTGCGCAGCCGTGGAATGCGCCGCGCAGAACCGCCGGGCCGTGCTCGTGCTGACGGACGCGCGCGGCGCCCGGCTCGGAGATCAGACGTCCGCCGCCACGGAACTGGCCCCGCCACGTGATGGTCCCAGCCTGCCCTCACGCCGAGACAGGTAGGCGAGCGCGCGCTATTATGGCGAGGTTGCAGCAGATCGGCGGCGCGCAGGCGCGGGCAGACGGCGGCTGTATACAAGCGGTTTTACCCAAGAGGTTTTCGTGAGACTCAACGACCCGCAGTCCGACCAGCTTGAAAAGGGCCAACCGCAGCGGCCGATGCGCCAGCTGCTGATCGGCGCCGCAAGTGCGGTCGCGCTGCTGCTCTGCCATGCTGCGCCGGGCGCCGCGCGGATCCCGCTGGGTACAACGCCAGCGATGGCGCCGGAGGCGTCCATCTGGGTTCCCGCTCAGGCGCAACCACCCGCCGCCGCGCCGCGCTCGAAAGCAGCGCCCAAGCGCGAGTCCGCCGCGCCGGCCACCGACGGCCAGCTTCGCCAGCGCGTCGAGCAACTCGAAGAGCAGCTCGTAGACATGCAGGTGCTGGTAGGCACGCTGGAGTCACTGGCCCGCGGCGGTGGCGGTGCCGCCGCACGGCCCGCGGGCGGATCCATGAGCGGTGCCAGCGAAGCCGCCCGCATCGACGCGCTCGAGACCCAAGTGCGCGCGATGACCACCCAGATCGAGCAGCTCTCCCAGCAGCTTCGCCAATCCGGCCGCCGCGACGAGGCGCCCTTGTTCGACCGCACGCCGGGGCGTGGCGGTGCGCTGATGCCGCCCCCAGGTGAACCGCAGGCGACGCCGTCCGGTTTCGGTTCCGTCACCGTCACACCGCAAGGTGGTCGCGATCCGATCGGACAAATGATCCGGGCCAACCCTGCCGCGATCGACAGCACGACCTTGCCCCCGCCGATCGCCGACACCAACAGCCCCAAGGAACTTTACGAGACGGCTCACGGCTATCTGCTGCAGCGCGACTACGCCGCCTCGGAGGCCGCATTCGAGGAATTCCTGCGCCGTTACCCCAACGACGCGCTCACCGCTGATGCGCAGTACTGGATGGGCGAAACCCTGTTCATGCAGGGTCGTTACAAACCGGCAGGGCAAGCCTTCCTCAAGGTTGTCCAGCAGTACCGCCAGAGCTCCAAGGCGCCAAACAGCCTGCTTATGCTCGCGATGACTCTCGAGCAGCTTGGCCAGAAGGACTGCGCGCTGTTCAACGAACTCGAGACGCGCCACCCGAACGCGCCCGGCGACGTCAAATCCCGCGCGCGGACCCTCAAGCAGCGGGTCGGCTGCTGATCCTGCGCCGCGTCCAGCACAGTTGCCTTCCGCGTTCCTGGATGGCAGCCTCACTGAAGCTACGGGCTTGAACTTCGCTCCGCCTTACGGGGCCCCACGCTTTGGTCCGCACGCGACACGGTGCGGGAGCGCTGCCATGGATGCCGACGAACCGATCACCGACGACGAAATTCGCGCGCTGTTCGAGCCGCATCTTGGCGCGCCGATGGCCGTGGCCGTGTCCGGTGGCGCGGACAGCATGGCGCTCATGCATGTCGCCCAGCGCGCGCTGGATCTGGTGCCGCCGCAGCTCGAAAGCATGCGGCAGCCGGGACGCCCGCGCCTCATCG
>CAZKZT010000555.1:1350-1926 GCA_964557265.1 uncultured Hyphomicrobium sp. | reverse complement strand
CCTCGCCGGGATCGGCGTCGCCACCGCGTACCTCGCCCGGGTGACCGCCTCCTACCGCGAGCGGGGCGAGCGGGTTCGAGCCGCTTCGTAGCGCGCAAAACGCGCGCGACGGCGATAGACTCGCCGCGTGATCATCATCCTCAAGCCCGACGTGGCCCCCGACGGCCCCGAGATCCAAGAGCTGCTCGCGCACGCGAAGCGCTACGCGAACGTCACCGCGAAGATCCACTCGTACCGCGGCGAGACGCACATCCTCACGGAGGTCGAGACGAGCTGCGAGCGCGTGCTCATCATCCGCAAGGGCAAGCTCGTCGCCGAGGGCGAGGTCACGACGCTCCGCGCGCGCGCCGAGGGCGAGCAGCTCGTGCGGCTCAGCGGTCCAGGGGCCTTCGAGGCCTTCGAGGCCGCGCTCTCCGGGCTCCCGATCGTGCGCAAGCTCACGCGCGCTCAGGGGGGCGACGAGACGTCGACCTCGCTCACGATCGCGACCGAGCCGGGCGACGAGGCGCTCGACGCCATCTTCCGCGCCGTCGTCGACGCAGGGCTCACGCTGCGGGAGCTCCGCCGCGAGCAGGC
>CAZKZT010000555.1:0-1340 GCA_964557265.1 uncultured Hyphomicrobium sp. | reverse complement strand
GTGCATCTCATCGGTGAGACGAAGGTGGTGCCGACGGAGCCCTTCTCCGAGCACCCCTACGTCGTGCGCGTGGTCCGCGTGTCCGAGAAGTACCGCCTCCTGGGGCGCCACGACGGGCAGGTCGAGGCGGTCGGCTTCGAGTACCGAGGCGTCCGCTTCGCGCAGGACACGTTCAACGTCTTCCCCGGCCTCTGCGCCGTCGACGAGCCCGGCAACGTCGACAAGACGTTCGCCGCCATCGCCGCCTCGGGCGTCAAGACCGCCCGCATGGGCGCCTACAAGCCTCGCACGAGCCCCTACGATTTCCAGGGCCACGGCAAAGAGTGCCTGCCGTACGTGTTCGAGCTCGCCATTCGCCACGGCATCCAGGTCATCGCGATGGAGGTCACCCGCGAGAGCCACATCGAGGAGATCCGCACGGCGCTGCAGAAGGTCGGCAACCAGACCGGCGTCATGCTCCAGATCGGCACGCGCAACGCGCAGAACTTCGAGCTCTTGAAGGCGGCCGGGCAGCAGCTATTCAAGGCGATGTCAGCCTGCTTCATGATCACGCCAGATTGATTGAGGGAGCGCTCAATCAATTCGGCCGACTGGACATCCTTGTGAACAATGCAGGGCGAAAAGGGAAAGCCCGGCTTAACCAAGTCACCTCAAAAATCTGGGATGATGTGATTGGGACCAATCTGCGCGGGCCTTTCTTTCTGATCCAAGCAGTAGCCGATGTCATGATCAAAGCCGGCACCAAGGGCCGGATCATCAACGTCACCAGTGTTCATGAGTCCAAACCACTTTGGGGATGCTCTGCCTACAGCATCAGCAAGAGCGGACTGGCCATGCTGACGCAATCACTTGCGCTTGAACTCGCAGAGCACGGAATCACCGTAAACAGTCTCATCCCCGGCGCTTACCACACGGACATGAACCCTGGGCCTTATATCAGCCCCGAACGCATGCAGCTCGCATTAAGTAGGATTCCGTTGCGTAAAATCGGCGAACCCGAGGACATCGTTGGCGCCGCCCTGTTTCTCGCCAGCGAGCATTCCGCCTACATGACCGGCACGAGCATCAAGGTTGATGGCGGACTGAGCCTGTAACGCGCACTCGCGCGTCACACCACTTGCACTTTGCCGGCGCTGCCGCCGAAGAGTTCGCGCAGCACGCCCCACGCTTTGCGCAGTCCGGCTGGGCGCACGCCGCTTAGCGCGTAGGCCTCCGCCAGCGCGTCCTCATGACCGCGATACCGCGGCGGCAAAAGGAGATAGGTTTCGTTGGCCTCGTTGAGCACCGTGGAAAAAAACAGGCCCTTCCCAACGACCAGCCCGGCGTCGGGAATCATCGCC
>CAZKZT010000554.1:0-1927 GCA_964557265.1 uncultured Hyphomicrobium sp. | reverse complement strand
GCATCTATCCGATGATGCCGGCGCCGGAGTTGATTGCGCTCGAAGCCGCGCGGCGGCGCGCCGCGTTCGGCGATGATGAGGACGAGGCGCCTAGCCCTCGCGCAGCCCGGCGAAAAACTGCTCGAGCAGCGCGCGGCACTCCGCCTCGGCGAGGCCCGGGTAGACCTCCGGCGCGTGGTGGCAGGTCGCGTGGCTGAAAATGCGCGGCCCGCCTTCGACGCCGCCGCTCTTGGGGTCGGACGCGCCGTAGTACAGCCGCCGGATGCGCGCGAAGGAAATCGCGGCCGCGCACATCGGACACGGCTCCAGCGTCACATAGAGATCGCAGTCGGTCAGCCGCTCGGAGCCGAGCCTTTCCGCCGCTTGCCGGATCGCCAGCATTTCCGCGTGCGCAGTCGGATCCTTGAGCGTACGCGTCAGATTGTGCGCCTCGCCCACGATCGTACCATCCGGCCCGATGACAACGGCACCGACGGGGACCTCGCCGTCCTCGGCTGCCGCCCGCGCGAGCGCGAGTGCGCGATCCATATGGCTTGATGGGCGCGGTGATGTCATAAGCTGGCGTACCCCGAACAGGAATACCGCTTCAAGCCCGGAGTTTTCCATGCGACCGCCACGTACCGGATCCCGACCGCCCGGACGGCGCGGCGCCAGCGCTGGCGCGAGCGGCGAGCGGCCACGCGGCGCGCGCCCGGCTCGCGAGGGCACGCCGCCGGCGAAGGCCTCCCCGCCACGCACCAAAGACCGCGCCTCGAAACGCCATGTCGAACGCGATGAGCCGCAGCGCGCGCCACACGTCGGCACGCCGTCGCGCCGACCACGCCAAGCGCCAGAGGCATCCGGCCGACCGACCGAGGAGATGCGCATCGCCAAGGCGCTGGCGCGCGCGGGCCTGTGCTCACGGCGCGACGCCGAGCGCTGGATCACCGAAGGCCGCGTGCGCGTCAACGGCAAGACGATCGCGAGTCCGGCGCTGGACGTCGGCCCCGCCGACCGCATCGAGGTCGACGGCAAGCCACTCCCCGATGCCGAACCGATCCGGCTGTGGCGCTATCACAAGCCGCGCGGCCTCGTCACGACTCACCGCGATCCCGATGGCCGCCCGACCGTGTTCGAGAAGCTGCCGCCCGAGATGCCGCGCGTCGTCTCCATCGGACGGCTCGACCTCAACACCGAGGGTCTGCTGCTGCTGACCAACGATGGCGCCCTGGCGCGGCACCTCGAACTGCCCGCGACCGGATGGCTGCGCCGTTACCGTGTACGCGCGCACGGCAGCGTCGATCAAGCGGCGCTCGACAAACTGAAGGACGGCGTCACCATCGAGGGCGTGCGCTACGGCCCGGTCGAAGCGACCGTCGACCGCCCGCAAGGCGCCAACGTGTGGCTGACGATCGCGCTGCGCGAAGGCAAGAACCGCGAGGTGCGCAAGATCCTGAACAATCTCGGCCTCGACGTGAATCGGTTGATCCGCGTGTCGTACGGGCCGTTCCAGCTTCTCGAACTGGCACCTGGCACCGTCGAAACCGTGCGCCGCAAGGTGATCGCGGACCAGCTCGGGCCCGCCGTCGCGCGCGAGCTCGGCCTTACCGATCGTGAGAACGATGCGGATGCCCGGCGCACGCGCTCGAGATCGCCGAGGGATGAGTCATGAGGGTTGTCGGCGGCAGACTGCGCGGTCGTACGCTGGCGACACCGAGCGATGACGCGATCCGCCCCACGTCGGACCGCGTGCGTGAAGCCGTGTTCAACTGGCTGCTGCACGGCTCTCCGGCCGCGAAGATCGACGGCGGGCGTGTGATCGATCTTTTCGCTGGCACTGGCGCATTAGGCATCGAGGCGCTGTCACGCGGCGCGCAGTTCTGCCTGTTCGTGGAGGAAGCGGCGGAGGCGCGCGGCCTCATCCGCCGCAACATCGAGGCGTTCGGAT
>CAZKZT010000553.1:0-1933 GCA_964557265.1 uncultured Hyphomicrobium sp. | reverse complement strand
TGATGCCCTACGGCCTTGCCAACCGCCAGCACGCGATCGCAGCCTTCTCCGCCCGGATGCGCGCCCGAGCCGCAGAGATACAACCCAGGCACCGGCAGACGGTAGCTCGCGTGGCCCAACACGGGCCGCATCGCGAACAGCTGATCGAGCCCGAGCTGGCCGTGGAAGATGTCGCCGTCGACGAGGCCGAAGCGCTGTTCGAGGTCGAGCGGCGAGAGCACCTGCCGTGCGATCACCGACGCTTTGAAGTTCGGCGCGTGCTTCGTCACCGTGTCGATGACGAGGTCGGCGAACGTCTCCTTCTCGTGCGCGTTGGCCCAGGTGCGCGGCATCGGGAGCTGCGGCGCAACGTGCTGCACGAACAGGCTGGCGACGTGCTGGCCCGGCGGCGCGAGACTGTCGTCGATGGTCGACGGGATCAGCATTTCGACCACCGGCTCGCGCGACCAGCCCTCCATGCGCGCATCGAGATAGGCGCGGTCGAGGTAGCCGATCGTCGAACCGATGATGATGCCGGCGCCGAGGTGATCGCGATTATTGATGCCGCGACGGCAGACGAAATCCGGCAGCTCCGACAGCGCGACGTTCATGCGGAACGTACCGGAGCCGGTCTTGATGTGGAGGAAGCGCTCGCGCAGTTCGGGTGCGACCGCATCGTCAGGCACGATCGAGCGGAACAGCAGCTTTGGCCCGATGCCGGACGCGACCGCGCGGGCGCGGATTTCCTCGCCCGTGTCGAGCACGACGCCGCTCGCATAACCGCCCTTCATGCGGAGTTTGGCGACGCGCGTGCCAGTGCGGATCTCGGCGCCGGCCGCGCGCGCGGCCGCGGCCATCGCTTGCGAAATCGCGCCCATACCGCCGACCGCGTGGCCCCAAACACCTGCCTTGCCATTGACCTCGCCGAAACAGTGATGGAGCAGCACGTAGGCGGTGCCAGGCGTGTGCGGCGAGGCGTAGGCGCCGACGATGCCGTCGAAGGCGAACGCGGCCTTGACGATGTCGCTCTCGAACCAGCGGTCGAGGAAATCGGCGGCGCTCTTGGTGAAGAGATCGGTGACGAGGCGCCAGCCTTCGGCGTCGAGGTTGCGGAAGCGCCGCGCGAGGCCGGCACCTTTCACCCATTCGGCGATGCCGCCGCCGATGTTGGGCGGTGTGCGCAGGACGAGATCGCGCAGCACATCCGCCGCGCGCTCCAGTGCTGCGTCGTAGGCGGGAAGACGTTCCGCATCGCGGGCGGAGAAGGCTGCGATCGCGTGCTGGCGGTTGGCAAGGCCGTAGGGCATCAGCAGGCCGCGTTCGGCGTCGATCGGCCAGAAGTTGGCGGCCGGACGCTCGACGATCCTGAGGCCGTGATGATGCAACTCGAGATCGCGGATGACCTTCGGATTGAGCAGACTCACGGTGTAGGAGGCGACCGAGTTGCGAAAACCCGGCGCGAAGGTTTCGGTTACAGCGGCGCCGCCGACGACATCGTGGGCTTCGAGCACGATCGGGCGCAGACCCGCCTTCGCAAGGTAGGCGGCGCAGGTCAGCGCGTTGTGGCCGCCGCCGATCAGGGCGACGTCGTAGGTGTCGGAGGTCGCTGTGGTCATGGCGTGCAGATGGCCAGGGTTCTTCCGCGGAGGCAAGGGCTCGGCGGCCTGAAGGTAATCGCCGACAGAATTTCAGGACCCGCAAACAACAAGGTCCTCCCTGTGAAGGAAGGACCTTCCTGCCCGACTCGCCACGCACTCGGCCCCGCACCAAGTGCCCATCGGGCCCTCACGCGGCGATCGATATGCTCAATTAACCATAATAATTAGAGTGTGTCTATGATGTGACAGCGGCGGATGCGCGTTCTTCGGGCGCCGAGGCGGCAGATCCATCGAGCCGAGGCGCGCAACGAGGGTTGTCTGAGCTGGCGGTCGATGCGAAGTTTCCATCCCGTGCA
>CAZKZT010000552.1:0-1947 GCA_964557265.1 uncultured Hyphomicrobium sp. | reverse complement strand
TCATCTCGACGGCGCAGCAGGCGAGATGATGCAGGCGTCGATGCCGCGCTATGATGTCGAGCGGTTCGGCTTCGCGCCGCGCGCCTCGCCCCGCCAGTCCGACGTGATGATCGTTGCTGGCACGCTGACCAACAAGATGGCCCCGGCACTCCGCAAGGTCTACGACCAGATGCCGGAGCCGCGCTATGTCATCTCGATGGGCTCATGCGCCAATGGCGGCGGCTATTACCATTATTCCTATTCCGTCGTGCGCGGCTGCGATCGTGTGTTGCCAGTGGACGTCTATGTGCCGGGCTGCCCGCCGACGGCGGAGGCGCTGCTCTACGGCATTCTGCTGCTGCAGAAGAAGATCCGCCGCACCGGAACGATCGAGCGGTAGGGCTGGCATGGTGAGCACGCACGAGGCCTTGGAAGAACTCAGAGAGCATGTTGCCGCTGGGCTCGGCGACATGATGGCGGACGCGCGCATCGCCTACGGCGAGCTGACGGTCGTGGTGCAGCGCGAGCATATCGTGCGCGCACTCACCTATCTGCGCGACAACCCGCGTTGCCAGTTCGAGATCCTGATCGATCTGTGCGGCGTCGATTATCCAGCGCGCGAGCGTCGATTCGACGTCGTCTATCATCTGCTGTCGGTGCGCCAGAATCAGCGCCTGCGCGTGTCGCTCGAGACGGATGAGACGACGCCGGTGCCAAGCGTCATTAGCGTGTTTCCGGCCGCCAACTGGTACGAGCGCGAGGCGTACGACATGTACGGGATGCCGTTCTCCGGCCATCCCGACCTGCGCCGGCTGCTGACCGACTACGGCTTCGAGGGGTATCCGCTGCGGAAGGATTTCCCCGTCTCGGGCTACGTCGAGGTCCGCTACGACGACGAGCAGAAGCGCGTCGTGTACGACAAGGTGCGGCTCACGCAGGAGTTCCGCAACTTCGACTTCGAGAGCCCCTGGGAAGGCGTCGACTATGTGATTCCCGGCGACGAGAAGGCTGCTGCGCCGCCTCCGCCCGCTGCGCCGCCTGCGGCCAAGAACTGAGGTTCTTCGCGCTCGCCCTCACGCGCGGATCTGCGGCATGCCGCGCGCGGTGCGTGCCATCGAGCACGCGTCATCCCCCGGCACGCATTCCCGGCACACGATCGGGCGCACGGTGTAGACCGAGCACGCGGTCGCGTTGCCGATCTCGCCGACCAATGCGGCGCAGCGTTCGTCCACACAGCGCATGCCTGCGAGATTGTCGGCGATCAGCGCGGCGGGAATGGCATCGATCTCGCCATCGCTCTCGAGCGTGAAGCGCGGCCACTCGTGCGAATGCGCGCAGCAGGCGCCGCACGCCTGGCAGAGCGCGCTGTCGCGCGTGGTGCTGTCGCTGGCTTCGCTCAGGGGAAACTCCTGCGGGACGAGGTCCAATGGTCTGCCGCGTGTCATCTTCGACACGCGTATCGAGGCAGAAATGACGCTCCAAGGCGCTCCTGGAGGGAATTGTTAATGGTTGTTCCCCACACTCCGCCCTGCATCCGCCGACTGTACCACTTCTCCCATTTCTAGGCGTCGCCGGCGACGCTAAATTTGGATCTTTCGCATGAAAACCTGTCTCGTCGTCGAGGACTCAGAGGTTATTCGCAAGGTTGCCCGCCGGATCATGAACAACCTCAATTTCGAGGTGATCGAGGCCGAGAACGGTCAGGCCGGGCTCGATATCTGCGACATCGGGATGCCCGACATGATCCTGCTCGACTGGCACATGCCGGTGATGGGCGGCATGGAGTTTCTGCAGTCGTTTCGTCCGCTCAACAAGAAGAAGCGGCCCTATATCCTGTTTGCCTCGACCGAGAACGACAGGATGGAGCTGGCGCGCGCCATCACCTCCGGCGCCAACGACTTCATCCTCAAGCCTTACGATCGCGAGTCGCTGAAGTTGAAGCTCTCCGAAGCGGGCCTGATGTAGGTT
>CAZKZT010000551.1:0-1953 GCA_964557265.1 uncultured Hyphomicrobium sp. | reverse complement strand
GCGGCTATCCTGATCCTTCGCCCGAAGACTTGGCGCGAACGCGCGAGCTGATCACTGCGACGCCGGCAGGGACCGTGCTGCTGATCGATGGGCTCGCCTATGGCGCGATGCCGGTGGCGCTGATCGATGGCTTCGATCGGCCGATCGTGGCGCTGGTCCATCATCCATTGTGCCTGGAAGCGGGGCTCGCGCCGGATCGCGTCGAGGTGCTGCGGACGTTGGAAACGGCGGCGTTGGCGCGCGCGCGACGTGTCGTGGTGACGAGCCCAACGACGGCGCGGACACTGGTCGCGGATTTTGGCGTGCCGGAGGCGAAGATCACGGTCGCGGTGCCGGGGACGGATCCGGCAGCGCGCGTGGCGCTTGGTACGGGCGCGCCGGTGCGGCTGCTGGCGGTCGGATCAGTGGTGCCGCGCAAGGGATACGATGTGCTGGTGCGCGCGTTGGAGATCGACGCGGCGGCGCATGCAGCGGATTGGACGCTGACGATTGTGGGTGCGGTGGATCGCAGCGTGGCGACGGTCGAGGCGTTGCGTGGGCAGATCGCGCACGCGGGGCTCGACGAGCGGATCGAGATCGCGGGACCGATGACGCGCGCGGCGCTCGATGCGGCGTATGGGCGGGCGGATGTGTTCGTGCTGTCGTCGCACTACGAGGGCTATGGCATGGTGCTGGCGGAAGCGCTGGCGCGCGGCTTGCCGATCGTGACGACGACAGGTGGCGCTGCGGCGGAGACGGTGCCGGACGATGCGGCGCTGAAGGTGCCGCCGGGCGATGCGGCGGCGTTGCAGCGGGCGGTGCGGCGGATGATCGGCGATGCGGCGTTGCGCGCGCGGATCGCGGACGCGGCGTGGTGCGCGGGGCAGACGCTGCCGCGATGGTCGGATACGGCGGCAGCGATTGCGCGGGTGATCAAGGAGGCGCGAGAATGAGCGGTTTTTCGCCGGACTGGCTGGCGTTGCGCGAGCCGGCCGATGTGCGCGCCCGCGATCCCGGCCTGCTGGCGGCGCTCGCACAGCATCTTGCAGGGCGCGATACGCTGGAGATTGTGGATCTCGGGTGCGGGACGGGGTCGAATTTGCGGGCGGCCGCGCCGGCGCTGGGCGCCGGGCAACGGTGGACGCTCGTGGACTACGACCCCGAGCTGCTGGTGGCGGCGCGCGCGACACTGCTGAAGTGGGCGGACGCGGTGGCGGCGGATGGCGAGACGCTGATGCTGACGAAGGATGGCATCGATATCGCGGTGAGCTTCCGTCACGCGGATCTGATGCAGGATGTCGAAACGGTCCTCGGCGGGCGGCCGGATGTCGTTACGGCATCAGCGCTGTTCGATTTGTGCTCGGGTGACTTCATCGCGCGCGTGGCGCGTGCCGTGGCCAGCCAGGGCGCGGCTTTTTACACGGTGCTGACCTATGACGGTGCGCAGGGTTGGACGCCGCCGCATCGTGCCGATGCCGAGATGACGGCCGCATTCAACGCGCATCAGCAGATCGACAAGGGGTTTGGGAGCGCGGCGGGGCCGACCGCGCCCGCAGCATTGGCGCTGGCGTTTCGCGAGAACGGCTATCGCGTGATGGAAGCGTCGACGCCGTGGCGGCTGGATGGGGGCGAGCAGGCTCTGGTCGATGCGCTGGCGGATGGGTTTGCGGGCGCTGTCGCCGAGATTGCTCATGTGGCACCGGACACGATCGCGGATTGGCTGCAGGTGCGCCGGACGGGCTGTCTCGTAGGGCATACGGATACGCTGGCGTTGCCGCCGGCGAGGTGAAGGGCGCCAGTTTGCGCGCCATTTCCCCTTCTCCCCGTAAGGACGTGGAGAAGGGGATCAGCGCTTGTCGCCTGCGCCGGGCCACATGCGCGCGAATACGCCATCCTTGAAGATGAAGCGATGCATGAGTGCGGCGCCGATGTGCATGAGGGCGAGCAGGCCGAGCAGGATCGCGGCCCAGCCAT
>CAZKZT010000550.1:0-1954 GCA_964557265.1 uncultured Hyphomicrobium sp. | reverse complement strand
CGCCCGGTTTCTCCGGCGCCGACCTCGCCAACCTCGTGAACGAAGCCGCCCTGCTGGCTGCCCGGCGCTCGAAGCGCATGGTCACCCAGGTCGAGTTCGAAGACGCGAAGGACAAGGTCATGATGGGTGCCGAGCGGCGCTCGATGGCCATGACCGAGGAAGAGAAGCTCGCGACGGCCTACCACGAGGCCGGCCACGCGCTGCTCAACCTGCTCGTGCCGGGCAACGATCCGCTGCACAAGGTCACGATCATTCCGCGCGGCCGTGCGCTCGGCGTGACGATGAGCCTGCCCGAGCGGGACAAGCTCAGCTACTCGAAGCTGTGGTGCGAGGCGCGCCTTGTCATGATGTTCGGCGGCCGCGTTGCCGAGCAGATGATCTACGGCATGGATCACCTCAACACCGGCGCATCGAGCGACATCCAGCAGGCGACCAACCTCGCTCGCAGCATGGTCACCGAATGGGGCATGAGCGACAAGCTCGGCCCGCTCCGCTACACCGACAACCAGCAGGAAGTGTTCCTCGGCCATGCGATCACGCAGCGCCAGAACATGTCCGAGGAGACCGCGCGCCTGATCGACGAGGAGATCCGCCGCATCGTCACCAGCGCTCAGGCGAAGGCGTGGGAAGTGCTCGGCGCCAACCGCGACAAGCTCGAAGCAATCACGCAGGCCCTGATGGAGCACGAGACGATCTCGGGCGACGAGTGCCAGATGGCGATGCGCGGCGAGAAGATCGTGCGGCCGACAGATGACGATGTCACCAAGGGGCCCACGGGCTCGGCGGTGCCGATCGCGGGACACGTGCGCCCATCACGCCCGGAACCGGATGGCGGCATGGAACCGCAGCCGACGTGATCGGCGCGGAGAAGCCGCCAAAGAGAGACAGCGACAATCGGGCCCTGCGAAGGGCCCGATTTTTTTGTACCCTCGGATAGCTCGACCTGCTCGGAAAGCATCGCACCAATGACAGCTCGCACCTACTTGCGCCCCATTGGGCCGACCGTCCCCGCGCCGGGCGTCGACACGATCCCCTGCGCCGATCGAGACGATCTCGCCTTCACTGCAGTGGAGATGGTCACCCGCCGCGATGCCGGACGCGAACAGTCCGAGACACTCGGCGCTGCGGAGATCCGAGCGCGTGCCATCGCCGATGCCGCTTTCGCCGGACTTCTATCACGCCATACAGCGGACCGTGCGCCCCTGCCCGGCCTGCCCCTCGATCGCCCGCGCATCATGGGCATCGTCAACGTCACGCCGGACAGTTTCTCGGATGGCGGACAGCACGCCTCCACACAAGCCGCGATCGCGCACGCGCTGAAACTCGCGGCGGAAGGCGCCGACATTCTCGATATTGGCGGCGAGTCGACGCGCCCCGGCTCCGACGCGGTCTCGACCGACGAAGAACTGCGCCGCGTACTGCCCGTGATCGAGGGGCTTGCCGGCAGGACGAAGGCACTGATCTCCATCGACACGCGCAAGGCGGAAGTCATGCAGCGCGCACTGGCCGCAGGCGCACACATCATCAACGACGTCGCCGCCTTGACCTACGAGCCCGCGTGCATGGAGGTTGCCGCCGCATCGAACGCGCCGATCGTTCTCATGCACGCGCAGGGCGATCCACGAACGATGCAGGCCGCACCGCACTACGACGATTGCCTGCTCGACGTCTACGACTGGCTCGAAGCGCGTGTTGCGGCGTGCGAGGCGGCGGGCATCGTTCGCAATCGGCTGATTGTCGATCCCGGCATCGGCTTCGGCAAGACGCTCGATCACAATCTCGAGCTGCTCGCAGGCCTCAGCATCTTTCATGGGCTCGGCGTGCCACTGCTGCTCGGCGCCTCGCGCAAGCGCTTCATCGGCGCGCTCACCGGCGTCACGGCAGCACATCAACGCGTTGCCGGTTCAATAGCGGCCGCGCTGCAGGGCGCCGCGCAAGGTGCGCAAATCATGCG
>CAZKZT010000549.1:0-1956 GCA_964557265.1 uncultured Hyphomicrobium sp. | reverse complement strand
TTGAGCCCGCCACGCGGCGTCAGCGTCACTGTCGCGTTGATGCCGGGGTGCTCGTTCGCCGGCGCGTACTTGTTGCCGACGTATTCGGGGCGGAAGCGGCGGAGCAGCATCGAGAGCGCGAGCGTGTTCTCGACCTGGCTCATGGCACCGCCGATGCACGAACGCTTGCCGCCGCCGAACGGGATGTAGGTGTAGGGCTTCCGCTTCTTCGCGGCATCCCCCATGAAGCGCTCGGGGCGGAACTGCTCGGGCTCCTCCCAGAAGCGCGGATCGTGATGCGCGCCGTAGGCGAACAGCACGACGCGGTCGCCGGCCTTGATCTGCTTGCCACCGATCTCGTCGTCCTTGGCGGCGACGCGGATGAGGCCCCAGATCGGCGGGTAGAAGCGCATCGTCTCCTGGATCACCGCGCGGGTGTAGACGAGCGCGGAATAGTCCGCGGCGACCGGCTCGCGCGAGCCGTAGACTTCTTCACCCTCGCGGCGGATGCGCTCGACGATCTCGGGTGAACGCGAGGCTTCATACAGTGCCCACGCAAGCGTCAGCGCCGTCGTCTCGGTCCCGGCCCACAGATACTGCTTGAGTTCATCGACCGCCTGCTGCGCGTCGAACTCCGGCACGCTCGGATCAGCGGTGACGGCCTGGATCATCTTGAGCAGCGTGCGCTCGCGCTCCTCGCGCGGATTTGCGGCAAAGATCGACGGTGGAACGCCCGCCCACGCTTCCATGGCTTTGGCGATGCTGTCTTCGGAAATCTCGAAGTCCGCATCCGTCATCTTTTTGGTGCGCAGATCCTTGTGGCTCGGCACATCGGTATAGGTCTTCACGCACTTGAAGATGAAGTGCGGATTGAACGGCATGTCGCGGTCGAACAGCGCCTTGCAGATCATGTCGGCGGCAAGCGTCCAGGTCTGCTCGACCATCTCGACGCTCTCGCCGGTGCGCGCGAGGTCGGCCCAGATGTCCATCTTCTGACGAATCGCGGTCAGGAAGTAGGGGATGTACTCGGCGAACATGTCCGGGTGGAACGCCGGCTGCTGCGGCATCCGGATCTTCTGCCAGAGCGCGCCGTCGTGCGTGATCATCGACTTGCCGAACACTGGGCGCAAGCCGTCGAAATACTTGATGTAGTCGTCCGCCTTGGCGACGAGCACGCGCTTGAAGTGTTCCGGCTCGGAAAGGAACACGACACGCTCGTTGCCCATGCGGACCTGGATCACGCCGCCGTAGCGCTGCGAGAGCTGCTGCAGCGCGATCATCGGGTTGGCGACGGCGTTCTTCTGAAGCGCGGTCAGCTTGAACCAGATGCTTTCCTGGTCGCCGAGGCCCTGGGTATGTGTGTGCGGCGCCGAAGCCGACGCGGTCGTCCCGGTCTCCGCGAGCTTGGGCTCCGGGGTCGAAATCTGGGTAGCGCTCATCGCGTGTATCCCCACGCCCGCGCAGAATGGCGCGGCCTTTCGAGGTTCATCGTTGCCCGTCGAGCTGTCCCCGTCCCCTTCTTCAACCGGCATCTGGAGGTGCCTTGAGGGTTTCGGTACACCCACCCGCGCGGGCTGTAAATGCGACCGACCGTGGCGCCAGCATTCTGCCACGCCATGTGTCCGATTCGCTTGGCCTTTTTCCTACCGCGAGGGGGCGGGTTCGGGCGAGATGAGCCGCCCCGCTTGGTTAATCGGCCCTGCGACTTTCACACATCCCCCTTCCAGCCGAGCGGCGCCGGAGGCAACCAGCGCCAGGGCATGGGGGTAGATCTGATGCTCGACCGTCAGAATACGGCCTGCGAGGGCGTCCGGCGTGTCGGTATCGAGAACCGGGACGGCGCCCTGCGCGATGATCGGACCCGCGTCCATCTCGGAGGTGACGAAATGAACCGTACACCCCGCAATCCGCACCCCGTCGGCGATGGCACGGGCATGGGTGTGGAGCCCCGGATAGAGCGGCAGCAGCGACGGGTGA
>CAZKZT010000548.1:0-1957 GCA_964557265.1 uncultured Hyphomicrobium sp. | reverse complement strand
ACCAAACCGCCGCACGACGCTTCGCCGCGGCTTGCACCATCGAACACCCTGCCTGAATTGTGTAAGAGGGGCGCGAAACACGCTCAACTGCAGGACCCGCCGTGCCGGACGGATCAGGACCTCAAATCGCCGACTCGATGCGCGCCATCCGTTGGTGGCTGTACGGTGTCGCCGCAATGGTTTTCGCGCTGATCGTCGTCGGCGGCGCGACACGGCTCACCGACTCCGGCCTCTCGATCACCGAATGGCGCCCGCTGATGGGCATCATCCCGCCGCTCAGCGAGGCTGATTGGCAGGAAGTGCTGGAGAAGTACCGGCAGATCCCCGAGTACAAGCTCGTCAATCGCGGCATGAGCCTCGACGCCTTCAAGTTCATCTTCTGGTGGGAGTGGGGTCACAGGTTCCTCGCCCGCATGGTCGGTTTCGCCTTCGCGATCCCGCTCGTCTATTTCATCATCCGGCGCCGCATCCCCTCGACGCTCGCGTGGAAACTCGGCGGCCTCTTTGCACTCGGCGGCTTCCAGGGCGCGATCGGCTGGTACATGGTCACCTCCGGCCTCGTCGATCGCATCGATGTCAGCCACTATCGCCTCGCACTGCACCTCACCGTCGCCTTCCTCATTCTCGCGCTGCTGTTGTGGTCCGCTTTCGCGCTGTTGCCGCCCCGGAAAGCATCGGCGGACGCATCGCCGTCACCGCGCTGGCGACCTGTCGCTCTCACGCTGCTCGCGCTGATTTTCGTGCAGGTTACGGCGGGCGCGCTGGTTGCCGGGCTCAAGGCCGGCCTCACCTACAATACCTGGCCGCTGATGGACGGACAGCTCATCCCTGACGGGCTGCTGATCATGAAGCCCTGGTACGTCAATCCGTTCGAGAACGTCGCGCTCGTGCAATTCAACCACCGCCTGCTCGCTTACATCATCGTCGCGGCGGTGCTCTGGCACGCGGTCTCGATAGTGCGCAGCGAGCGCGAGGGCACTTTGCGCACGTCCGCCGTCATGCTCGCTGTTGGTGTCCTTGCGCAGGCGATGCTCGGTATCTGGACGCTGCTGGCATCGGTGCCGCTCAGCCTCGGCCTCGCGCATCAAGGGATGGCGGCGATCATCGTCGGGCTGGCGGTGTGGCACTTGTCCGTCGCCTCGCGCCGCGAACCTGTCGGCGCGAACGCGCCAGCTTAGCGCGCGTGCGTTCTCGCGGCCCCTTTCCGGCGGCCGGCGGCACGCAGGAAAGTCCCACCAGAAGGAACCGCCCGACACCACAGTGGGGAGGGAGGTGTGTGGCGATGCGGCGCCTGACGGTTCCTTCGGGCAGATGGCCCAACCACGGTCCGCGCACGCTCCGCAGGCTCAGTACGCGAACACTATAAGGGCCATGTACCGACGCGATCCCCAGCGGGGTGTGGAATCGCACCGGCCGGCTCCATCCGTCCCCGATCAGCGCAGGGACGGACGTGAGAGAATTCTATGGCGACGGCCGGTTTCTCGCTGCTACGCGAAACGAAACTACAGCACCCGGCCGCCGCTCTTCTTCACGCTCTCTCGTCGCTCGTTTTCGGTTCCGCACGAACCTT
Source organism: uncultured Hyphomicrobium sp. (assembly GCA_964557265.1). Lineage (GTDB taxonomy): Bacteria > Pseudomonadota > Alphaproteobacteria > Rhizobiales > Hyphomicrobiaceae. The sequence goes on along the minus strand of CAZKZT010000548.1, from coordinate 387 downwards.
CGTGGAGTGGCGAGTGATCTTGAAGCACGCCCATAAAGCCCGCCAATTGCGTCGGCTTGCGGACATCTCGGCGGCGCCGCAACGGCGCGCGCTCACGTCGTGAATCAACGGCGCAATAGACGTCGCGCGAGCAGAAGTTGCACCTTCAGTGCATATCGACGGCGGCGAGATCCTGGCGGCGTGCGCGCGCCTCGTCGAAGGCTGGCATCGGCTCGGGACACGGCACCGATGTCGTCCGGCCCGTCGTCCGGTTGAGCGCCAGCCCGGTACAGTTCGGGAGCCCGGCAGGCACCACCACCGGCCGCGAGATGACGCTCACGCCAGCTTCCGGTCCCTTCAGCACCACCGCGCTGAGGAACCCCCAGAAACCGATCATGTGCCAGAAGA
>CAZKZT010000547.1:0-1957 GCA_964557265.1 uncultured Hyphomicrobium sp. | reverse complement strand
AAAGAAAAAGACCAAGCCGCCAGCGTCTGCGGATGGTGATCTAGCTCGCCACCATGGAGTCCGCGATCTTCTCCGCGCTCATCAGCGTCGGGAAGTTGGTGTTCGCGCTCGGCACCATCGGGAAGATCGACGCGTCGACGATACGCAAACCGCTGATGCCGCCGCGCACGCGGCCTTGATTATCCGTGACGGCCATCGGGTCACCGTCGGCGCCCATGCGGCACGTACACGACGCGTGCCACACGCCGATCGTCGCCTTGCGCACGAACGCCTCCAGCGCCTCGTCGTCCTGCATCACCTGGCTGAACTTGAAACCCTCGACCACGACGTTGTCGAACAGGTAATCGCGCAGGAACTGCGGGCCGTCGAACAGACGCGCCGCAACGCTGGTGATGATCTTGTTCTTGGTATTCACGACGCCGAGCGCGCGCACGCGATCGGAGTACGCGGCGGGAAACGGGTTGGTCGTCAGCTTCTGCATCGCGGGATGCGCGTAGGCTTGGCCCATGCGTTTGAAGCCGTCCATCAGCCGCTCGAGGTCGCGCCGGTCGGAGAGCAGGTTGAATTCGACCAGTGGCTCCTCGCGCCAGTCACGCGAGAGAAGCTTGACTTCGCCGCGCTCCGAGCAGGTACGATTGACCCACATCAGCATCGAGGCGATGCGCTTGCCGACGTCGTGCCACGCGGATTTCGAGACGACACAGACGTACATGTCGCCGGGCGGCAGGCCGCCGATGCCGGAGGAATAGCGCAAGCCCAGCGTCATGTGCCGGCGCGTGTGGCTGTTCATCCGGCCAGCCGCGCGCAGATACGACGACACCGAGATGGCAGGATGGTCGGTCAAGCGCTGGCCGACACCGGCGAGTGCGGCGCGGACCTCGATCCCGAGCTCCTTCAGATGCCCGACGGGGCCGATCCCCGCGCGCATGAGGTGCGAGGGTGAATGGATCGCGCCTGAGCACAGGATGACTTCGTTGGCGCGAAATTCCTGCGGCTGGCCGCTGACCTCGGCGCGGACGCCGACGCAGCGGTTGCCCTCGAAGATGAGCTCGCTGACGACCGTGCTGGTCGAGATCTTCAGGTTCTGCCGCTTGCGCGTCTCGGGCCCGAGATAACCAATGGCGGCCGAGACGCGCTGCTCGTTGGCGTTGGAATGCGTGAGCGGCATGTAGCCGTCCTCGAACGCACCGTTCTGGTCTTCGACGTACTTCCAGCCCTGCGCCTCGAAGGCCTTGGCCGCCGCCTTGGCATGCTCGGTCCAGTGCTCGGGGAAGATGCGGCGGACCGGTATGTGGCCGTCCTTGCCGTGGAAGGGCCCATCGAAATCGAGATCGCGCTCTACCTTGCGGAAGTAGGGGAGCACCGCGTCCCAGCCCCAGCCCTTGGCACCGCGGGCCTCCCATTCCGCATAGTCGGTCGGGGCACCGCGGTTGGCGAGCTGGCCATTGATCGAGGAGCCGCCGCCGAGCACGCGTGCCTGCTCGTACTTGCGGAACGGCGGCGGGGCTTCGGTCGGGTTGTTGTGGGAGACGACCTCGGTGCGCACGCGCAGCTTGGTCCAATGGAAACGCGGGTCGAAGTAGGCGGTGCCCGGGTAGCTGTCGAGGATCTCCTTGGGCACTTCGCCGACCGGCGTATCCGGCCCCGCCTCGAGCAACAGCACGTTGTTGGCACTCTTCGCCGACAACCGATTGGCCAGCACTGATCCCGCCGAGCCACCGCCGACGATAATGTAATCGTAGATCATTGGGTGTTTCCGCCGCTCGAGATACGGAGCCGTGATCGCGCTCCTTGCTCATCGAATAGCAGCTTGTCATCATCGGTACAAAGGTGCGCCGCCGGTGCTGCCGGCAAATCAGCACCGCCTCAGTGGCAGGATCTGGAGAAGGCCGGCACGGATGCTCCGGATCTATGACCGCGCCAATTCCATCGACGCGCGCGAGGTTCTGTGGCTGTG
>CAZKZT010000546.1:0-1965 GCA_964557265.1 uncultured Hyphomicrobium sp. | reverse complement strand
GCGCCATGGTGTCGGCGCGCTTCGCCGACATCGACATCCTCGTCAACAATGCGGGCGCGATCCCCGGCGGCAGCATCCTCGACATCTCGATGGCCAAGTGGACCGAGGCCTGGGCGCTGAAAGTCATGGGCTACGTGCACATGACGCAGCTCGCGCTCCAGCAGATGAAACCGCGCAAAGCCGGAACCATCATCAACATCATCGGCATGGCCGGACCGGCGCCGCGGTGGGATTACGTGTGCGGCTCGATGGGCAACGCAGGCCTCGACGCCTTCACCAAGGCGGTCGGCGCGGGTGCTGCGGACTTCGGCGTGCGCGTGTTCGGCATCCACCCGGCGGCCACCCGCACCGATCGCATCATGACGCTGTCGAAGACGCGCGCAAAATCCACGCTTGGCGATGAAAGCCGCTGGGAAGAGATGCTCGGCGACCTGCCGTTCGGCCGCCTCAAGGAGCCGAGCGAAGTGGCCGCGCTGACGGTCATGCTCGCGGCGCCGCAGGTTGCTTATCTGTCCGGTACCGTCATCAACATGGACGGCGGCGGGCAGTTCCGGCGGTAGACGGCAGCGGAGGCCGCCGTGGCCACGATCGACACGACGCGCACGATCGAAGTTCGCCAGTCGCCGTGGGAGATGCTGAAGCTGCTCGCGATCGGTGTTGCCTTCGTCGCCTGCTCGATCTTCATCGCGACCCAGGGAAACATTTTCTACATCATCGTCGGCTGGTTCGGGATCCTGTTCTTCGGCGCGATGACGGTGCTGGTGCTGTGGCGCCTGCTGACGCTGGTGGGGCCGGTCGTCATTGTTTCGCCGCGCGGCCTGCGCGACAAACGTGTGGCCGCAGATCTGATCTCATGGTCGGCGATCACCGACATCGCGACATGGTCACACAGCAATCAGTCATTCATCGTCCTTGCGGTGCAGCCAGCGGTGGAGAAGCGGCTGCGACTGTCGCTGATCACCCGCTGGACACGACGAGCCAATGCCTCCCTCGGCGCCGACGGCCTCACCATTGGCTCGCAGGGGCTCCGGATGGATCACGACGCGCTTCTCGCCGCGATCATGGCCTACTGGCACCGTTACGGCAGCCGGCGGTACACTGAGCCGGGCCCGTGACCTGGACACGTGACGCGCTCGCCACTGGACGGGCCCGCCCCGGGCTTCTAAGACAGCGCCAACACTGACTTATCGGCCACCAGGGCACGTCCATGTTCGACATCAAGGCTATCCGCGAGAACCCCGAGGCATTCGACACCGGCCTGAAGCGCCGCGGCCTGTCTCCGCTGTCGGCCGGCCTCATCGCGCAGGATGAGGCGCTGCGCGCGCTGAAGACGCGGCTGCAGGACGTCCAGGCACGGCGCAACGCGGCGTCGAAGGAGATCGGCAAGGCCAAGGGCGCGAAGGACGAGGCGCTCGCCGCGAAGCTGATGGCCGAGGTTTCGGCGCTCAAGGACCAGCTTCAGGCGGACGAGGACGAGCAGCGCAAGCTCGAAGCGGCGCTCGAACGCGACCTTGCCGTGATCCCGAACCTGCCGCTCGCCGAAGTGCCCGAAGGCGCCGACGAGAAGGGCAACGTCGAGGTCCGACGCTGGGGCGATCCGCGCGGCGTGCCGGGCGCCCGCATGAACAAGCCGCGCCAGCATTTCGAGATCGGCGAGGCCCTCGGGCTGATGGACTTCGAAGCGGCGGCGCGCATTTCCGGCGCACGCTTCGTGGTGCTCAAGGGCCAGCTCGCGCGGCTCGAACGCGCGCTCGCGATGTTCATGCTCGACATCCACACCGGCGAGTTCGGCTACACCGAATGCCAGGTGCCGCTACTCGTGCGCGATCCGGCCGTTTACGGCACCGCGCAGTTACCGAAGTTCGAGGAGGATTTGTTTCAGATCGCGGGCGAGGATCGTCGCTGGCTCGTCCCGACCGCCGAAGTGCCGCTGACCAATCTCGCGCGCGAACAGATCGTCGACGA
>CAZKZT010000545.1:0-1986 GCA_964557265.1 uncultured Hyphomicrobium sp. | reverse complement strand
CGTTGTCGGCTTCCTCCTGGAGGACGGTCGCGAAGATCTCGGCCGCCGTCTGCAGATCGCCTTCCTCGAACGCCTTCTCGCCTTCCTCGATCGCGACTTCGAGATCGGCCGCGTCCGCATCGCCAACGAGGCGCTCGACGAAGGCTTTGACCTGGCTCTCGGGCTGCGCGCCGGCGAAGCCGTCGACCGGCCGGCCCTCGATGAAGGCGTAGACGGTCGGGATCGACTGAACGCGCAACTGCTGGGCGATGGCGGGGTGTTCGTCCGTGTTGATCTTGACGAGGCGCACCTTGCCACCGGCCGCCTTGACGACCTTCTCCAGCGTCGGGGTCAACTGCTTGCAGGGGCCGCACCACGGCGCCCAGAAGTCGACGATGACGGGGCTCTGCTTCGAGGCTTCGAGGACGTCCTTGGCGAAACTTGCGGTCGAGCCGTCCTTGATCACGTCGGCGGCGCTGCCGGGCGCGCCGTTCTGGCCGAAATCCATGGCTTAACTCCTCAGGATCGGGTGCGCATTGCGCGTTGGCGGTCAGCCAGCCTCGCCGGATCCATCGATAGCCACGACGAGGGGCTCGTGGCCGCAGGCGCGCATGAATCGGAAGAGATCGTCGCGCGCCAGGCTCGTGGTGGCCGTGTTGATCAGCGGGTGGCAGTTGACCCTTTCATACCCCATGAGGCGGCTGTCCACCACCACGCTGACGCGCTTCTGATCGTCGTTAATCAGGGCCAAAGCCGTGACCGATCCCGGCGGCACGCCAAGGACCTCCATCAGCAACTCGGGCTTGCCGAAGCTGAGGCGCGCCGCTCCGATCACCTTGTGCAGCGACTTGAGGTCGACGGCGGTATGGCTCTGCGCGACGACCAGGAACAGCCGTCCCTTGGCATCCTTGAGGAACAGGTTCTTGGTATGTCCACCCGGCAGCTCGCGCTCCAGCCGGTCGCTTTCCGCGACCGTGAAGACGGCTTCGTGCTCGACCGTCTCGGTCGCGATACCGAGCTCGGCGAGGCGGGCGAACAGGCTCTCGCGGGTATGGGGCACAGCGATCGACTACCGCGGCAGGTCCGTGCGGCCCATCAGGACTTTGTCGATCGAGGCAGCGGCCTGGCGGCCTTCGCGGATCGCCCATACGACGAGGCTCTGGCCGCGGCGCATGTCGCCGGCGACGAAGAGCTTGCCGCGGATGCGATAGTCGCGGTCGTTCGCCTCGATGCCCTTGAAGCGGCCACGCGCGACGACGGGCAGTTCGAGCTCCTTTACGACATCGGTCTCGATCGGACCCGAGAAACCCATCGCGAGCAGCACGAGATCGGCGTCGAAGGCGCCCTCGGTACCCGGCACCGGCTGCATCTTCGCGTCGAGGCGAGTGTAGTGCAGTTTCGTGATCTTGCCGTTCTCGCCGGAGAAGCCCGTCGTCGAGATCGAGTACTCGACTTGTGCGCCTTCCTGCTGGCTCGACGAGATGCGCAGCTTCATGGGCCAGTGCGGCCACGAGAGATCCTTGTTCTCCTTGACCGGCGGCTTCGGCATGATCTCGAGCTGGGTGACGGACTTCGCGCCCTGGCGGAAGGATGTGCCAATGCAATCGGAGCCGGTGTCGCCGCCGCCGATGACCACGACGTGCTTGTCCTTCGCGGAGATCTGCTTGACGCTCTTGGCGATCGGCTCGCCCGACACGCGCCGGTTCTGCTGCGGCAGGAAATCCATGGCGTAGTGGATGCCGTCGAGGTCACGCCCTGGCGCCTTGGCGAAGAAATCGAACGGCTGCTCGGAGCCGCCTGTCAGCAGCACCGCGTCATGCTTCTTCTTCAACGAGGCGACGGTGACCGTCTTGCCGACGTGGGAATTGCAATGGAAGGTGACGCCCTCGGCCTCCATCTGCTTGACGCGGCGCTCGATGACCGTCTTCTCGAGCTTGAAGTCGGGGATGCCGTAGCGCAGCAGGCCACCCGGGTGCGCGTTCTTCTCGTAGACATGGACGTCGTGGC
>CAZKZT010000544.1:0-1998 GCA_964557265.1 uncultured Hyphomicrobium sp. | reverse complement strand
CGCGAGGGCGGCCGTACGGTCGGCGCCGGCGTCGTCACCAAGATCATCGAGTAAAGAACGAGTAGCGAGCGCCCGCGGTTGGTAGGACGGCGGGCGCTCCTCATTTCGCAAGCGGGACGAGTACGAAGATGAACGGCCAGAACATCCGGATCCGGCTCAAGGCGTTCGACCATCGAATTCTCGATGCGTCGACCCGTGAGATCGTGAATACGGCGAAACGAACCGGCGCCGAGGTGCGCGGCCCGATTCCGCTGCCGACCCGTATTGAACGTTTTACTGTGAACCGCTCGCCGCACATCGACAAGACGAGCCGTGAGCAGTTTGAGATGCGGACCCATAAGCGGCTCCTCGACATTGTCGATCCGACGCCGCAGACGGTGGACGCACTGATGAAGCTGGACCTCGCCGCCGGCGTGGATGTGGAGATCAAGCTCTGATGGCTGTGTGAGGGACAGCCTGCGGGTCGAGTGGCTCGCGGTTGTACGTTACGCAGGAACCAGTGGCTCAAGCCCTAGGGAAAGGAATGCAACGGATGCGTTCCGGAGTGATAGCTCAGAAGGTCGGGATGACGCGGGTCTTCACAGAGTCCGGGGAGCATATCCCCGTGACCGTGTTGAAGCTCGATAACCTGCAGGTCGTCGCCCACCTGACGCAGGAAAAGAACGGCTACACCGCGCTCCAGCTGGGCGCCGGCAAGCGTAAGCCGAACCATGTGACCAAGGCGGAGCGCGGCGGTTTCGCGCGGGCCGAGGTCGAGCCGAAGCGGAAGATGGTCGAGTTCCGGGTGACCCCCGAGAACCTGATCGATGTGGGCGCCGAGATCACGGCTGACCACTTCGCCGCGGGCCAGTTCGTCGACGTGACGGGCCAGAGCCAGGGCAAGGGCTTCCAGGGTGCGATGAAGCGCTGGAACTTCGGCGGTCTGCGCGCCACGCACGGTGTTTCCGTCGTGCATCGCTCGCATGGTTCGACCGGTCAGCGCCAGGATCCGGGCAAGGTCTTCAAGGGCAAGAAGATGGCCGGCCACATGGGTGATGAGCGCATTACGACGCTCAACCTCGAGGTGGTGAAGACGGACGTCGAGCGTGGCCTGATCCTGATCCGCGGTGCCGTTCCCGGCGCCAAGGGCGGTTGGGTGCTGATCCGCGATGCGGTGAAGAAGAAGCCGCACAAGGACACACCGAAGCCCGGCGCGTTCCGCAAGCGTGATACCGCAGCGGCCGCTCAAACGAATTCGGAGCCGGCGTGATGCAGACCCCAGTAACGACACTCGATGCCAGCTCGGCCGGTACGGTCGAGCTCGCCGACGCCATCTTCAATCTCGAGCCGCGTCCGGACCTGATCCAGCGCACCGTGCGCTGGCAGCTTCTGAAGCGGATGGCCGGTACGCATCATTCCCAGGACCGGTCGGAAGTGGCCGTCACGGGTAAGAAGATGTACAAGCAGAAGGGCACCGGTGGCGCCCGTCACGGCGACAAATCGGCACCGCAGTTCCGCGGTGGCGGTAAGGCGTTCGGGCCCAAGACGCGCAGCCATGCGATCGCGCTGCCGAAGAAGGTGCGCGCTCTGGCGCTGCGGCACGCCCTTTCCGCGAAGGCGAAGGCCGGCGAGATCGTGGTGCTCGAGAAAGCCGCCTCGACCGATGGCAAGACCAAGGGTCTGAAGGCGCAGCTCGAGACACTCGGCCTCACCAATGCGTTGTTCATCGACGGTGCGGAGCTCGATACGGGCTTCGTGCAGGCGGTGCGCAACATTCCGAACATCGACCTGCTGCCGATCCAGGGCATCAACGTCTATGACATCCTGCGCCGCAAGAAGCTGGTGCTGACCAAGGCCGCGGTCGCCGCCCTCGAGGAGCGCTTCAAATGAGCAAGCTCAGCGCTTACGACGTCATTCGCGCGCCGGTGATTACCGAGAAGGCAACGCTGGCGTCGGAAAACAATCAGGTCATCTTCAAGGTGGCCAAGAGCGCGACCAAGCCTGAGATCAAGGCCGCGG
>CAZKZT010000543.1:0-1999 GCA_964557265.1 uncultured Hyphomicrobium sp. | reverse complement strand
TAGCACCACGCGAGAAGGCGGTAGCACCTCTTTTCAGCAGCCCGCGGCGAAGAATCAGAGCGCCTTCAGATCCCAGAAATCGCCGCGGAAATAGAGCAGCGGCTCGATGTCTTCGCGGAAGCGGCACTCGCGCACGCGACCGATGAAAATCGTGTGCGTGTCGAATGAATGCTCCTGCGCCACTTCGCAGTCGAGATTGGCGATCGCCCCCTTGAGCACCGGCGCGCCGGTAACGAGCGTATCCCACGTGTCGGTGTCGAAGCGCGCTTCGCCTTCGAGCTTCTTCGACGAGAAGCGGCGCGCCAGCTCATTCTGATCGTTGGCGAGCAGATTGATGGAGAAGGTCTGCGCTGTATGGATGGGGGCGTGTGCGCTGGCGTTGCGGTTGACGCAGGCGAGCACCATCGGCGGGCTGTCAGTGAGAGAGCATACGGCGGTTGCCGTGAGACCCGTCCGGTGGCCGGGCGCGCCGACCGCGATGATGGTCACGGCGCCGGCCTGATGGCGCATCACGTTTCTGTACTTGTCGGCGTCCATTCTCGTTTCCGTGCTGAGTGACCCGCAACTTCGCAGGCGCGGCCTAGCCTAGTTCACCGCGCCGCCGATGCAACCGGAGCCAGCGCAATGCCGTCGTGCGGTATCGATCAGCTCCCGAGCTTCCAGTCGCCGATCTCGGCCCGCGCCAGCCCGAGGTTGTCGCGCAATGTCGGCCCTTTGTAGTCCTTCTGGTGCAGGCCGCGCCGCTGCAACTCGGGCACCACCATGCGCACGAAGTCCTCGTAGCCGCCGGGGAGGTGGGTCGCCGCGATAACGAAGCCGTCGCAGGCGCGCCCCGTAAACCATTCCTCGAGGCCGTCGGCGACCTCCTTCGCGGTGCCGACGAAGCGCGGGAACTCGCGCACCGTGCCGCGGTTCGAGTACTGGACGAAATCGCGGATGGTCGGATTCTTTTTTCCCGACATGGTGACCACGCGATCAAGAATTGCCCTGAGGCCCGAAATGCCCTGCAGCTCATCGTCGTTGAACTGGTCGTCCATGCCCTTCGAATAGAAATCGAAGTTGAGCGCTTCCGACAGCAGTGCCAGCCCGTCGACCGGCTTCGCGAGTCCGTCGATCACCGCCATCTTGTCCTCGGCCATCGCCTTGGTTTCGCCGATGACGGCGTAGATGGCCGGCGCCACGCCGACCTCGTCGGGATTGCGCCCCTGGGCTGCGACAAGGCTTTTGAAGGCAGCGTAGTTCTTCTTGCCGGCTTCGAGCGTCGGATAGATCAGGAAGACGAGTTCGCCCCACCGCGCCGAGAACTGTTGCCCGCGGCCCGACTGGCCCGCCTGAATGACGACCGGCCGCCCCTGCGCGCTACGCGGCACGGGCAACGGACCTTTCGAGCGGAACCAGCGGCCCTTGTGATCGAGACGGTGGACCTTGTCGGGATGAGCGAAGAGGCCTGTCTCCTTGTCGATGACGATCGCGTCGTCTTCCCACGAATCCCAGTGGCCGAGCACCACTTCCATGAACTCGTCCGCCTTGTCGTAGCGGAGAGCATGCTCGGGATGCTCGGACTGCGAGAAGTTCATCGCTTCGCTATCGTTGAGCGAGGTGACGACGTTCCACGCGGCGCGCCCGTGCGACATCAGGTCGAGTGTCGCGAACACGCGCGCGACGTGGAAGGGCTCGTAGTAGGTTGTCGAGTAGGTCGAGCCGAGGCCGAGGCGCGACGTCGCCGTGCTCATGATCGAGAGGATCGTCGTCGGGTCCATTTTGACAACGCGCACGCCGTTCGCGATCGCCTCGCGGTGGTCGTTGCCGAGGATATCCGGCATCGCGAGACGATCGTCGAAGAAGCCGAGGTGGAATTTGCCGTGCTCGAGCGTGCGGGCGATGCGCGTGAAATAGTCAGGCCCGAGGAAGTCGGTCGCGGAATGCGGGTGGCGCCACGAGCCGACATAGTTCGAGCAGTTCTGCGCCTGCAGGAACCCGATCAGGATCATCTCGCGCG
>CAZKZT010000542.1:0-2006 GCA_964557265.1 uncultured Hyphomicrobium sp. | reverse complement strand
ACCATCGATTCATCGATGGCGCTGCGCCCTTCAACGATCTCTCCGTCGACCGGCACGCGCTCGCCGGGCCGTACGCGCAGCCGATCCCCCGCAACGACCGCATCAAGGCTCACGTCCTCGTCCGTGCCGTCGGCACGAATGCGGCGTGCCATCTTCGGCGAAAGGTCGAGCAGCGCGCGAATGGCGCCGCTCGTCTGCTCGCGCGCGCGCAACTCCAGCACCTGCCCCAGCAGCACCAGCACGGTGATCACCGCCGATGCCTCGAAGTAGACCGGCACGCCGCCGTCATGTCCGCGCATCGACGCAGGGAACAGCCCCGGCCAGATCGTCGCGACAATGCTGTAAACCCAAGCGACGCCGGTCCCCATCGCGACCAGCGTGAACATGTTGAAGTTACGCGTCTTGAGCGACGCCCAGCCACGCTCGAAGAACGGCCAGCCCGCCCACAGCACGACAGGCGTCGCGAGCGCGAGCTGAATCCAATTGGAGGTCTGCTGGCTGATCAGGCCATGGATGTCGATGAGATGGCCACCCATTTCGAGCAGGAACACGGGCAGCGTCAGCGCGAGGCCGATCCAGAAACGTCGCGTCATATCGACGAGTTCGGGATTGGGTCCGGTGTCAGCGGTGACGAGCTCGGGCTCCAGTGCCATGCCGCAGATCGGGCAAACGCCCGGCCCCACCTGGCGGATCTGCGGATCCATCGGGCAGGTGTAGATCGTGCCCTCGGGCACAACCTCCGCCGGAGCCTTGGCCTCGCTGGGATCGAGGTACTTGGCAGGATCGGCGATGAACTTCTCGCGGCAGCGCGGGTTGCAGAAATAGTAGGTCGTGCCCGCGTGCTTATGACGGTGCTTCGCCGTCGCGGGGACGACCGACATGCCGCAAACGGGATCCTTGACCGGCGTCAGGTACGCCGCCGGATCCGCGATGAACCGCTCCCGGCAGCGCGGATTGCAGAAGTAGTAAGTGGTCCCCTCGTGCGCGTGGTGATGCTTGGCTGTCGCCGGGTCGACGCTCATGCCGCACACCGGGTCTTGCGCCAGCGCCGGCGTTGGCGCCGCCGCGTCAGGCGCCTTGTGGCTGCCGCAGCAACATCCCTTCGCTGCCGGGGCAGCCGCGTGATCGTGGTTGTGGTGATCGTGTTCGTGCGAAGCCATGGCACGCTCTTTCGCGTTCTCGAGCCGGGTATACGCGGGCATGGGAGCCGCCGCATACCCATACGGGGTATCCGATTGACAGGTATACCCTATGGGGGTATGCGTCAAGACATGAACAAGACTGGGCACAAGACCGACAAAACAGCGCGCCTGAAGCGCCTGAGCCGCATCGAAGGCCAGGTCCGCGGTCTCTCGCGCATGGTCGATGAAGATCGCTACTGCATCGACATCATCACTCAGATCGCCGCGGTACGCGCGGCATTGCGCCGCGTCGAGGAAGAGATCCTGCGCGATCACATCGGCCATTGCGTCGAGCACGCGATCGTCAGCGGCAATGCTGCCGAGCAACGCAAGAAGATCGCGGAGCTGATGGAAGTGCTCGGCCGCGCAACGCGTTGACGGCAGCATTCACGGGTGGTGCCGCGGTCCGCACGTCCCTCGGTCGAAACATCGCGGCTGACGCAGCGCATTGACGAAAATGTGTTCAATTTGTTGCGCGGGCGCCACGCCGATGGAGAGACTGCGCGCGGGGCTGCTCCAATTTCTTCCGAACACCATTACCTTGTGCTGAGCAGCTCCAAACGAGAGCGGGCACGACGCAGGATGTGCTTTCCGGCATGACGAAATTTCTCACAAACACCATCAAAGGCCTCTCGCTTGGCCTGATAGTGGCGTTTGCCCTCCTTATCGCGAGTGATGCCAGCGCGACGCCTGCACGCGCCGCCGTTCCCGCGGCCCATTTGCTGCTTGAGAAGATCGAGGCAGCGGTCGTCGTCGATACGCGATGCCAGCACAAGCCGAAGAAGCGCCACTGCAAGCACGCAGGACGCCTCACCGCGACCGCCA
>CAZKZT010000541.1:0-2007 GCA_964557265.1 uncultured Hyphomicrobium sp. | reverse complement strand
CGTTGCCGGTGTGCTGGCGGATGGCTCGCTGGCACGTCACACGCGGCGGATGCGCACGCGTTATCGCGAGGCGCGGGACGTGGTCGTCACCACGCTCGAAGAGGCGGCGGGCGGTGCGCTCAGCTTCTACGGCCCGGCGCAGGGGCTGCACATCGCGGCACGGCTAGCGGACGATGTGTCGACCGAGATGGCCGTCGGTATTCGCGAGCGCGCTGACATCGACGCCAAGCTGCTTTCGGAAACGCAGCTCACGCCCGGCGGGCCAGAGGGGTTCATCGTCGGCTACTCGGGCCACCCGCTACCGGAGCTGGGCGCAGCGGCGCGACGGCTGGGGCAGGCGGCGCGTGAGGTCGCAGGGAAGCACGCCCGATCGCGAGCCAGGCGCTAGAAGTCCAACAGCGCATTGTCGACGACCTCTTTCATGACGAAGAACGTGCGCGTCTGGCGGACGGCGGGGAGTGCGATGAGCTGCTTGCCGTGCATCGTGTTGAAGTCCGCGATGTCGCGCACGCGGATCTTGAGAAAGAAGTCGAAGTCGCCTGCAACGAGGTGGCAGTCGAGCACGAACGGCAGCTTGCGCACCGCGGTCTCGAACGCAGCGAAGCTTTCCGGCGTCGAGCGGTCGAGGACGACGCCGACGATCACCAGCGTTCCGCGTTCGACCTTCTCCGGCGCGACCTCGGCCCGCACACGGCGGATGTACCCGGCCTTGAACAGTTGCTCGGTGCGGCGATGACAGGTGGCGGGGCTCGCGTTCACCGCCTTGGCGAGATCGGCATTGGAGATGCGCCCGTCGCGCTGCAGCCGTTGCAGGATGCGGCGGTCGAGGCGGTCGAGTTCGTGTGGCGCCACCGCTTTGGAAGATTGTCTCATTTTAGGCTGCAGATCCGATAGAAAGATATCAACAAGCCATATTGGCCGATTTTTTCAAGTATATATCATTCCATTTTTGAAAGCACCTCTCCCGTGGCCGGCTCTACAATCCGGGTAGATCAAAAATGGGAGACGATCATGCTCAGGCTCGACAAATTCGAACGCTATCCGCTCACTTTCGGGGTGACGCCGATCGAGCATCTGCCGCGCCTGACCGCGGCGCTCGGCGGCAAGGTGCAGATCTACGCCAAGCGCGACGACTGCAACTCCGGTCTCGCCATGGGCGGCAACAAGCTGCGCAAGCTCGAGTACATCGTGCCGGACGCGATCGCCTCGAACGCCGATACCCTGGTCTCGATCGGCGGTGTGCAGTCGAACCACACGCGCATGGTCGCGGCGACGGCGGCGAAGATCGGCATGAAGTGCGTCGTCATTCAGGAGAGCTGGGTGCCGCACGAGGATGCCGTCTACGACCGCGTCGGCAACATCCTGATGACGCGCCTGATGGGGGCCGACAGCCGTATCGTGGAGGATGGCTTCGACATCGGCATCCGCAAGAGCTGGGAAGAGGCGATCCAGTCGGTCAAGGACGCGGGCGGCAAGCCCTACGGCATTCCGGCGGGCGCTTCGGTGCACAAGTACGGCGGCCTCGGCTACGTCGGCTTTGCCGAGGAAGTGCGCAAACAGGAGGCCGAACTCGGCTTCAAGTTCGACTACATCATCGTGTGCGTTGTCACCGGCTCGACGCAGGCGGGCATGATCGTCGGCTTCGCGGATGACAATCGCGCGGATCGGGTGATCGGCATCGACGCGTCGGGCACGCCTCAGCAAACGCGCGAGCAGGTCCGCCAGATCGCCGATCAGACCGCCGAACTGGTCGAACTCGGCCGCACGGTGCGCGACGACGAGATCGTCATTATCGAGGACTACGCGTATCCGGCCTACGGCGTCCCGAGCGCGGAGACCAACGACGCGATCCGTCTCGCCGCCCGCACCGAAGCGATGATCACCGACCCGGTCTACGAGGGCAAATCCATGCAGGGCATGATCGACCTCGTAAAGAAGGGCTACTTCCCCGAGGGGTCGAAAGTGCTCTACGCCCATCTCGGCGGTGCCCCGGCGCTGAACGGTTAC
>CAZKZT010000540.1:0-2023 GCA_964557265.1 uncultured Hyphomicrobium sp. | reverse complement strand
GTCATCTGGACGGATCGAGATGCGCTGCTTGTTCTTGTAGTCCTTGCCGAACTCGACCGTACCGGAGATTTCCGCGATGATCGCGTGATCCTTCGGACGCCGGGCCTCGAACAGCTCCGCAACGCGCGGCAGACCGCCCGTGATGTCGCCCGATTTCGCCGACGCGATCGGGATACGGGCAAGCACGTCGCCCGCCTTCACCTTCACGTTGCGGTCGACCGACAGAACCGAGTCGACCGGCAGCAGCGAACGCGCGTCGCCGCCACGCGTCAGCTTCGCGTTCTTGCCGCCCTTGGTGTCCTTGATCACCACGGCCGGCTTCAGATCGGCGCCACGCTGGCTTGCGCGCCAGTCCATGACGACGCGGTTGGTCGTACCCTTGACCTCGTCGGTCTGCTCATTGACCGACACGCCCTCGACCAGATCCTCGAAGTCAACAAAGCCTTCGGTCTCCGACAGGATCGGACGGGTATAGGGATCCCACTGTGCGAGGCGCGTGCCGCGCTTGACGGTGTCCCCCTCGTCGACGTGCAGACGGGCACCGTACGGCACCTTGTGCGTCGCGAGTTCCTTGCCGCCCTGATCGAAGATGACGATCGCCGTGGCGCGACCCATCGCGATGAGCCGGTCCTGGCTGTCGCGAACAAGGGCGCGGTTCTTGACCGTCACCGTGCCGTTGAAGTTCGACTCGATGAACGACTGGTCGACCGTCTGCGCGACGCCGCCGATGTGGAACGTACGCATCGTGAGCTGCGTGCCCGGCTCACCGATCGACTGCGCCGCGATGACACCCACCGCTTCGCCGATGTTGACGGGCGTACCGCGGGCGAGATCGCGCCCGTAGCACTTTGCGCACACGCCGACCTCGGTCTCGCAAGTCAGCACCGAGCGGATGCGGATCTCCTGAACCTGGGCCTTGTCGATCAACTCGACTTCGCCTTCCTCCATGAGAGTGCCCGACGGGATGATGACCTGCTTCGTCGCCGGATCGAGGATGTCTTCGGCCGACGTACGGCCAAGCACGCGCGCCGACAGCGGCACGATGACTTCACCCGAGTCGACAACCGCCTGGACGCTGATGCCGTAGTCGGTGCCGCAGTTCTCTTCGGTGATGATGCAGTCCTGCGCAACGTCGACGAGACGGCGCGTCAGGTAACCCGAGTTCGCCGTCTTGAGCGCCGTGTCGGCAAGACCCTTACGGGCGCCGTGAGTCGAGTTGAAGTACTCGAGGACCGACAGGCCTTCCTTGAAGTTCGAGATGATCGGCGTCTCGATGATCTCGCCCGACGGCTTGGTCATCAGGCCGCGCATACCGGCGAGCTGCTTCATCTGCGTCGGCGAACCACGCGCACCGGAGTGGCTCATCATGTAGACCGAGTTGACCGGGATCTGCCGGCCCGTGACCTTGTCGGTCTTGGCCGCCGAGATGCGATCCATCATCTCCTTGGCGATGCGATCGGTGCACTTCGACCAGGCGTCGACCACCTTGTTGTACTTCTCGAGCTGGGTGATCAGACCGTCCTGGAACTGCTGCTCGAAGTCGCGCACCTCGGCCTTCGTCGATTCGACGATCGCGCCCTTGGTGTCCGGGATGACCATGTCGTCCTTGCCGAACGAGATGCCGGCCTTGAACGCGTGGTGGAACCCGAGGCCCATGATGCGATCGCAGAAGATGACCGTGTCCTTCTGGCCGCAGTTGCGGTAGACGGCATCGATCAGTCCGGAGATCGCCTTCTTGGTCAGCAGCTGATTGACGAGCGCGAAGCGCACGCCGGGGCGCCGCGGGAGCAACTCGCCGAGCAGCATGCGGCCCGGTGTCGTCTCCACGATCTCGCTGAACTCCTTGCCTTCGGCGTCGTTCGACGTCACGCGGCCACGCACCTTCGCGTGCAGCGTCACTACGCCGGCGTCGAGAGCTTGGCGCGCTTCATGGACGGAGCCGAGGAGCATACCTTCGCCCGGCTCTTTCTCGCTCATGATCGAGACGTAGTAGAGGCCGAGCACGATGTCCTGGCTCGGCACG
>CAZKZT010000539.1:0-2025 GCA_964557265.1 uncultured Hyphomicrobium sp. | reverse complement strand
GCCGCTACTTCTCGATCGCCCGGGACATGCGCCAGGTCTCCTCCTGGACGCGGATGTCGGCGAGGATCCGATCGATGAGCAGGGTCGTGCGCTTGAACAGCTCCGAGCCACGCCGGTAGTCGGCCTGGGCGAAGAAATCGCAGCGTCCGGCCTTGAACAGGTTGACGCACTTGGTGCGTGCTTTCCCGCCTGAGTGAACGGCGATGGCATGACCGCCGTTCTTGCGCGTGACGGCCATGGAGGGCACGTCGGTGTCGCCGTCGCCGAAGTAGATCATGTTGGAGAACGGGATCGGGCGCTGCGCTTCGGGCATGTGCTCGTTGATCGAGTCGCCGAGCTTCTCGATGCCCTTGTTGATGCGGAACAGGTACTGCGTCTTGCCGGTGTCGGTGATGACGCGCTTGGGGTAGGGCAGGTCGTAAGGGTCGAACCAGTATTCCGACGCGAATACGTTGTGGAAGTGCGGATAGATGCGCGTGCCCTCGATGATCTCGACGAGGCCCGACGAAATCAGATAGTGGCGCAGGTCCACGCCCTGGTGCAGCTCGGAGCGCAGCTGAATATATTCGGCGATGTTGCCGAACCACTCTTCGACGCCGGGGAACAGCTCCACGTCGCGCCCCTGGGCCACGAGATCGCTGCGGTCGATGCGCACGCCGCGCGCCTTCGCCTTCTTGTACATCAGATGCATGTAGGTGATGAGCGGATCGGCATCCTGCGCGCGTGCGGTCTCATTGCACTCACGCCAGAACGCCTTCGGATCCTCGCCGATCTTGGGCAGGAACGTGTACT
Organism: uncultured Hyphomicrobium sp.; assembly: GCA_964557265.1. Classification (GTDB taxonomy): domain Bacteria; phylum Pseudomonadota; class Alphaproteobacteria; order Rhizobiales; family Hyphomicrobiaceae. The sequence goes on along the minus strand of CAZKZT010000539.1, from coordinate 1,233 downwards.
CCTGCATCGGCCGCGGTGAGAGCGTGCCGTCGAAGTCATAGACGAGCGCGATCGTCTTCTTGCCGAAAGCCGATTTCGCAGGGGAGTGAGATGGCGCCCGCGTGGATTTGGCCGCGCTGCGCTTGGCCGGTACGCGTGTCCGCCCGGGTCGAACGACCGTCTGCTCCGTCATGGCGTCCTCGCTGGCCTGTCGATGCAACTGACAACACCTCTTGAGGCACGATTCGTCGGGCAAGACGAGGGCTGCGCAATGCTTTCCAGAATTTCTTGGTTTGGCTGGCCAGTCGCCATGCTTACGCGATCATCGGATTCCAGCAGTTGACGCGAGGTCGTCGATCGATCGCGAGGATCGCCGGCGCCATTTCCTGAAGATGGCGCCCGGCTTCAGCGTGAGCCGAATATCTCGTACCTCGACGTGCTCGCGATCACGGACAACCCCGCAGGCGTCGTCCGTGCGCCGAAACGCGTATGAGGGGCAGGAATGGCGGCTGAGCGCGGCTCAGCTATCCGATTTTTCCTGGCGCTCGGCTGCTACCGGCTGGTCAGCTTCGACCGTGTCGTCACGGCGCGGGCGGCGGACCGGCCGACGCAGGAACTCCGGCTGATCCTTCATCATGTCGGCGCGCTCACGCCGACGGGGGGCGGCCGGCTGGCGGACGGGAGCCTCGCCAGCTTCGATCACCGGCTGCGGCTGTTCGGACGTGACCGGCAGGCGCGCGGGGATGTCGGCGATAGCGTCGGGCTGCTGCTCGGCGCGGTACTCAGGCCGCTCCGTCCGCGGCTCAGGCCGGTCCTGGCGCTCCGCGCGCTCGGGGCGATCCTGACGCTCGGGACGGTCCGCACGGTCGATACGCTCGCCGCGGTCATGGCGTTCGCCGCGATCTCCGCGGTCGCCTCTGTCGCCACGATCGAAGCGGCGGTCGCGGAAGCGGGGATTGTCGCCGCTGCGGTCGTTGCGCTGTTCGCCGCGATAATCCTGGCGGCCATGCTGCTGGCGCCGGTCGTCATGTGACCGGCCATTTTCCTGGCGCGGCTGGCCTTCCTGGTAGGACGCGCGGGCGATGCCCGGCATCGGCGGCTGCTCGCCCATCCCCGGATCGACAACCGTATCGCCTTCGTTCTCGTCCTGATCGCCGAACTCGCCGGCGGGGCGGATCCGGTGGGCATTGCCGTTGGTCGTGTCGCCGCCGCCCTGCTGGGCCTGCTGCTCACGGTAGGCAATGATCATCCGGT